>NZ_LMPN02000003.1:0-1554 GCF_001423865.2 Brevibacillus sp. Leaf182
TTCGCTTTACATTTACTGTAAAGGCAGTTAGTATGGCTTGGATTTGCATACGAAAGAGACCACGGTACTTGGCCCTGGTTAACCCATGATACCTTTTTAACTCAGCATTTTTATGTTCAATAATCGGTCTACGACGGATACGCTCTTGGAACACTTCGCTGTTCTCAAATTCGATATGCTCCTTGTAATGTTCCGCCATAATCCTGAAGGAATAGGTCTTGTTCTTTGCACCCGGTTTTAAACAGCCTTCTTTCAGCGGACATGCTGTGCATTTGTGTATATCAAAGTAGAACACGAGAGAACGACTATCGCCACTTTTTTTGCTGCCTTGCACAGCTTTACGGACACTGTTTTGTCCTGCCGGACAAATTACAAAATCTGCATCTTTGTTGTATGTAAAACCCTCTTGCCTTGATCCGCCATTATGGACGACAGGGTTTAAAGGAACTACGGGTTGAATCTTTTTAGATTTCATTTCAGCTAAGTTATCTTTACCTGAATATGCAGTGTCGGCAATGATTTCATGGACTTCTATTCCTGTGGATAACGTTTGACTTAGAAGCTCTTTGAATTGCTTTCCATCATCCGAACTTCCCCCAGTAACTTCTACTGCCGTAATGATCTCTTCCTCCGTCATGGCGATATGTTCTTTGTAACCAAAAAAAGATTTCGTATAGCTTTTCCATCCAAAGCGTGCGTCTGGATCAATAGCCGACAGAATCCCTTTTTGGGAAAGAAGGCGCTCGTCTTCTACAATCCTCTTGGCGATCTGAAGTTTTTCTGAGATAGAACCCTCATGATCAGGTATTAGCGTCTCGACAGCTTCTCCCAGCTCCGCTAAGTAATGTAGCATGACTTTTTCCGCATTTTCCTGTTCTTTCTTTATCACTGGCATCCGAGGAAGTTTCTTTTCAAGTTTGGAATGCTTTTTTACAACGACACGAAATAGACGTTTTGCCGCATCTCGTAAAACGCCAAGTGGCTTTTGTTTTTGCGAAGCTGCCAATGTATGAGTAGAATCCATGATAATCGTCTTCGACTTGACGAGTCCTTTCTCGATGCACTGGCGCACAACTGATCGAAGCACCTCATCCACACCCGCTGCTCCCAATCGATGGTTACGAAATCGGGATAATTGAGAAGGGGCTGGTAGCGTGTCTTCTGGATTAAGGCCAATAAACCACTTGTAAGCAAGATTCACCTGAGCTTCTTGAATCATGCGCTCATCCGAAAGATTGTACAGAACTTGCAAGAATAACAAACGAAACAGAAGCTCTGGCTCGTTGGCAGGTCTACCGTAATATTCACAGTACGAAGAACGAACCAGATCATGAATGAACGTGAAGTCGACGACTTCATTTATTTTACACAATGGATGATCTTCTGGAATGAGTTTGTATAATTCGGCATGGAAGGACGCCGTCAATTGTTTGGCAGGCTGTAGCACTAGTCCCAGCTTCTTTCGTTTTATGTTTATTATACAACGAGACCCAGTACCTAACGGTACTGGATCAGTCTTTTTACATATTATAGGAGTCGTTTTGCACGGCTCTC
>NZ_LMPN02000027.1:0-154493 GCF_001423865.2 Brevibacillus sp. Leaf182
ATGTAAAGAGAATGATAAAACTCCAAACCAAAATGGAGGCCACCTCAGCATGAGGTAGCCTCCATTTTTTAGGTAATAAAAAAAAAAAAAAAAAAAAAGAGAACGTCTCATTTCAAGATAGAGAGTATTTTGCACGGCTCTCCAGCTGGGAGCCCGTATATATGTTCGGCAAAAACATTATAGCATGGGCTGCCACGAGGGGGAATTGAAAGATGAGCGCACAAGAGCAACTGTCATTTCTGGAACCAGTAGATGAAAAAGAAGTCAGAAAGGCTGTTGTCAAAGCATTAAAAGAATATAAAGCCCTTCGTGTTGCTGTACAAAATAAACAGGAGAGACAGGAGAAGGGCATTGATCAACTGTTTCCACGGCTTCAAAAGTCAGAGTCCACGAATGAGTTGAAAGCAAGACAGATTGAAAGGGCATTGCAGTACTCGTTGGATGAAGTAGAGCGTCAGATAATTGAAGAGAAGTATCTCAGCACATCACGGGTAAAAGACATTAACATTTATCTTGAAATGGGATTGGACAAGGATAGGTATTACGAAAGCAAAAAAGAAGCTATTGCTCAAATTGCAAAGGCACTCGGTATAATTTGAGTGCCTTTTTTTTAAAAAGGCTCCGATAAAATCCCGACAAAATACGGGATAAAATCACGGATAAAAGGCAGGACGATTTGAAATGTTATGGACGGTAATCTTGAGTCAAGAGCAAGCAACGTCTGCTCTTGGGAGATACCGTCTATCCCTTATCAATGGCGTACCTGAGCGAATCTATGGGTGATGACGAATGTGACCTTACGAGAAGGGGACATACTGAGCCTGAACGCACTAGTCTTGCGATGATCGTAGCAGGGAACCATGCAATTATTTCTTTTTTTGCATTGTCTTATAGCGGTTTTCAAGTTTTGGGAACCCCTCTCGGAGCTTTGGAAAATCGCGATTTACTCTGCTGGGATTTACCGGACAGGGGATTACATGCGAGACTTACGGCTCCAGCCACTCGCCCCTTGTCCAGTATCTCTCATATTCTTCTTCGCCAACCCTGTCAAAGAGTGCAGAGGCTTTTTTCCGGTAAGCAGGGGCAAATGCTTACTGATTGTTCTGCAACGCCTCCTAAAGCCTGTGACCGCAGTAGGCGTAAGGATTGGCTCGCGGCGGAGGCCCCTGCAAAAAAGAGTGGGGCTTTTGATATAGACAAGCACCTGCCATTACCTCAGAATGGAAGTATAGGGGGTGATATTTTGCCAGAAATTTATCTAGGAATTTCGATACCTGATATTGTTGTTAGTTCGAAAACTATTCTTCCAACTGTCGCAGGGGTTATTGTCACAGTGATACTAATAAGAAATAGTTTAAATTAAGCACCCACACGGTGCTTTTTTTCATGGAGGTGGGTGAAATGTAGTGCGCCAATATATCGACTCAGCGACAGGAGAAATATACTACACCGAGGAAGTACTCCGCCGGTCGGACGAGATTGTAAAAGTTTTTCGTCCAGTTGGTCGAAGCTCAAAATTCGTGAAGATTAAAGCCAGCCAAAAGGCAAAGCGACGGCTCAGAAAGCTGTCACTCGCTGAGGCGGGCTTTTTGTTGAAGATTGCACCTTATGCCAGCGAGGGAACTAACCTTCTGCAAGGCGACAATGAGCGCGGACAAAAGGGTACGCCGCTTACTGTCAAAGACCTTGCCCGCATCGCAGATTGTTCCTATCCAACAGCACGCAAAATAGTAAAGACATTCATTGAGCTGCACATCATGCGTCGAACCGACTTGGAAGGACGGTCAGCATTAGCTATCAACCCCCTATATTCTCTCAACGGGAAGACAGCCGGAGCGTGGCTCCTGCACCTATTCAGCCTGGAGATCACAGAGGCAGGCGAAGACCCAAATTTGGACTAGGGGGTCGCCAGAATCCAGCAGGCAGCCAAAGCATAAGGCTCTAAGCTTCAACCCCATTTTTGGCGGTGAAACAATACATATACTTTTCCGTTGGAATAGTAGTCGTTTGATTACACTACAAAATACGGCACCAGCCCAACAGTATCAAGGCATACAGCAATTTAAGGGCTGGCAATATTCTTTATTCTTACTTTATCGCCACGAAGGAGCTGAACAGCATGGAAATACGGAAAATCTCAGTCTCTAAGATCAATCCAGCCCCGTATAACCCACGAATAGATTTGCAACCGGGCGACATCGAATATGAGAAGCTGAAACGATCCATTCAAGAGTTTGGATACGTCGAGCCGCTGGTTTGGAATGAGCAAACAGGTAATCTCGTCGGCGGACATCAACGCTTTAAAATCCTTGTAGAGCAAGGAACTACTGAAATAGAGGTTTCTGTTGTGTCCTTGGATGAAATCCAAGAGAAGATTTTGAACGTTGCATTGAACAAGATCAGCGGCGATTGCGACACAGACGCTCTCACGCAATTGCTTGTTGGATTGCAGCAGGAAGGGGTAGACATTGCCTTATCAGGCTTTGATGATGTAGACCTCAAGCAAATGGTCGGAGAGATTGAGATGCCGAATTTCGAAGCTGGCTCAGCAGAGGACCAAGGCGACCTGGGTGTATTGAGTTCGAAGTTGGTGACTTGCCCGCATTGCGGTGAGGAATTCGAGCATGATTAATTTGAAGGTCGATTGGGCGACACATGAGGCTGCAAAATTTGCTTGCGAGAATTTTCACTATAGCAAATCTCTCCCTGCTGGAAAACTTGTGAAAATAGGGGCTTGGGAAGATGGCAAGTACATCGGAGTTGTTATTTTTAGTCGTGGAGCCAATAGCAGGATCGGTTCACCTTATGGCCTGACTCAAAAAGAGTGCTGCGAACTCACAAGAGTAGCTCTTACCACTCACAAGTCGTTTGTCTCAGAGATATTGTCTAAGGCAATCAAATTCTTGAAAGAGCAGTCATCCAACGTCCAATTGATTGTGAGCTATGCCGATGTTGAACAGAATCATCATGGCGGGATTTATCAGGCAACCAATTGGATTTATGAAGGGAAAACGGGTGGTGAACATTATTTCATCATCAAAGGGAAGAAAACTCACCCCAAGTCGATTCATTCTAAATACGGTACCGGCAGTCAACGAATCGAATGGATTAGGAAAAATCTTGATGCCGATGCAGAGTTGTATTACACGGCAGGAAAGCATAAGTACCTGATGCCACTAAACAAGAAGATTCGGCGCAAAATCATGCCTTTGCACAAACCATATCCAAAATAAAAAGGGAGACGCGTCAACGTCCCACTGATCACCCGGGTCACCCCCGGCTGAGATAGCGATACCTGCGGCCGCAGTTGTCTTCACTCGCTATCTCGTTTTCCATTTTACAGGAAAGCCGAGGGTGCCACAATGAAAACAACAACAGAGCAGTCTTCTCCTGAATCTATTGACCTTCTATTGCAATATCAAATTGAAGTGATGGAAGGCATCATGGAATCGAAGGATCAATACAGGAAAGTCGTGAAAGCAGCCATTGCAAAGTGGGTTAAGGACTTCCAATCAGGCAATATTGAAATCAAAACAGTAGATGACCTGAAAAAGCTGATAGAGTTGGACATTGAGCTGCAGAAGGACGATTTCTAAAATATTTGTAGGATATTGTCTCTCATTGTTGAAATTTACTGTTGGAGGGATCAGACAATGAGAGCAGATACTATAGATAAATTTAAAGCTTATTTTGGACTTGGCTCTATGATTGTTATTGTTGGAACAATGACCCTGGCTGTCATTGATGCTTTTATCGATATCAAAAGAGATCTTCTTATAGCAGGGATTGGATTTTTAGGTTCAATTATCGGTGGAGCAATTACTCTTATTGGGGTTAACATCACACTGAAAAATCAGTATCGAGAAGAGTTTTTTAAATCATATCCAGAAAAACGAAAAGCTAGCGTATTGGTAGATAGAATACTTAATGACGCACTATATGATTTTGAAGAAAAATATGAAGATGATGATAAAGAAGAATTAGAGTCAGCTATTAGTATTTTTTTAGAACAAGAAGAGATGTTATTAGAAAAGGCTTCAAAAATAAGCGTATCACATTTTGAGTTAGTGTTTGATTTTATTGAGTACACTAAGAAGGTTCATACAATTTCTGTTCACCAAGAAGAAATTAATAATGGAACGCAGTTTAGAGGACTTGATGAGACAGATATTGAACAATGTTTTGGTGTTATGTACAAAATCACTGAATACATTTCAAGACTTAATCATCGTCTTAGCGACTATTACGAAGAAATTGCTCCATTTAAGCGCCATTATTAATGGTGCTTTTTATTTTGAAAACAACCCCATGAAGTGGTGAGGTGGTGGTCATGTAGATGGCGAGGAATCCAGACAAACAAAGATGCAAGGCAAGAAGCAAGCAGCGCGACGAGCAATGCAAAAACTGGGCTAAGCCCGGCTGGGACGTCTGCCGTTTCCACGGTGCAGGAGGCGGCGCACCCCAGCGTAATACCAATGCAGTCAAAACGGGAGAACATCAAACAATCTGGATGGATGCTCTGACTCCCGAGCAACAGGAAGTTTTGGACAGGGTCAATTTGGAGCCGTTGGAGCAAGTGAACCAATCAATCAAGCTTTACGCTTGGCGAGAAAGAGAAATCATGATTAAGATTGCTCGAACTGAGAGTGGTTTGACTGAAAAACAACGGCGAGTGCTGCAAGAGAGGCTTACCATAAAAGAGCCTGTGCAAGTCCACAACGACAAATCTGGACAAACCAAAACAGTCGCTCTGCCTCGGGAAGAATTGGTCACCACGGAAATAGAGGAAACGGAGTACAGGGCTATTGATGACATCCTTCACCTACAGGATGCGCTAACGCGGGTAACCGACAAGAAGCTTAAAGCCGTCGAAATGAAACACAAGCTTTTAAGTGGAATCAACCCTGAAACAGTCAATGTACAGCAATACTTAGAAGCATTAGGTGCTGTCGCAGAGGAAGCTTGGAGAGATGAGGAATGAAAAAAGGCGGAGCAAAGTTTCAATTTAAGCCTTTTTCCCTCAAACAAAAAAACTGTTGACCTGGTGGACAGAAAAATGCCCGTATCATGATTATGACATGATTATCGCGGACGGCTCGATTCGTTCAGGAAAAACAGTTTCCATGATCGACAGCTTCCTCATGTGGTCCCTTGCAGCGTTTCAGAATCAAACCTTCATCATCGCAGGAAAGTCAATGGGGGCACTCAAGCGGAACGTTCTCCAACCGATGTTCCAAATCCTGAATGCAAAGGGCATTCCGTATTTTTATCACAGGTCGGAGCATTACATTTCCATTGGCTCCAATGTGTATTACTGTTTCGGGGCGAATAACGAGTCCAGCCAGGACGTTCTACAGGGGCTGACAGCAGCCGGTGCATATGCAGACAAGGTCGCATTGTTCCCCAAGTCTTTTGTCGATCAGATGGTCGGGCGTTGTTCTGTTGAAGGTTCAAAAATCTTCATGAACTGCAACCCTGCTGGTCCATATCATTGGTTCAAACTGGAGTACATCGATCAAGCCAAAGAGAAGCGGATTTTACGACTGCACTTTACCATGGACGACAATTTTACGCAAACTGCCAGATTTACGATGATAACGGCGATTTACGGCACGTTAGAGGGCAAGATGGTCCTAAAGGTGGAATATGGGGACACCAATCGTCTACAAAGGGGAAAAATCCAAACGGTAAATGATTGGAATGTAGAGGTGACACTGACCATCACTGCAACCAATGCTGGTCTGAAATATTTCTGCGTCGAACAGTTGACAAAAGGTAAGACACCAGTCCTGCCTTTTTTGATTGGGGAGACGTTGGATAAAGAGGCGGGCAATTCCGAGCGTGTCAGAATCTCCAACATCGTGTTGAACCCCGAAGAGATTACTCTTTGGGAGGCGAAGGCGGACGGAAACGATAATGCTACCTATGAGATTAAAGGCATGTCAAACGAGAAACCGGACTACCTGGACAAGCTGCCAGAGTACTTCGACTAGGAGGAATTATTGTGAGCAAATTGGATAAGTATTTAGCGAAAGCAAAAGAGCCGGTGCAAAGACGCACTGGCACCGTTGTTATTGATGGTGATGAATGGCAAGTACGAGAGCTTACAATGTCTGAGACACGGGCATGCTTCAGATTAGCTGAGGACAGCAACGGGAATCTTGATACATTCCGTTACAATGATATTCGCATCGTAAAAGCTACTGAACATGAGTTTCCATGCAACAATAAAGAGCTCCTACTAGCTTACAATGCGAGGGATAAATTTGAACTACCTGTAAGACTTTTTGAGAACGACCGTGAAGGTTACTCTGCACTTTTGGACAAGGTGAATGAGGTAAACGCGAAGGTCAAATCAGAACAAGAAGTGGTTGAAGAACTAAAAAACTCATCAGAACAGATGGAGAATCAAGCCACCTCTGTCGGGCATACCTCAGAGGTAGAGGGAAACCATCTGACATCCTAGAATATGAGGTCGATCTTTATATGCAAAAGTTGTTCAATACGGCTTGCCAAGCAATTGAAGCAGAAGAAGAGGAGAAGGTAAGCACATAGCTTTCTCCTTTCTCCCGAGCGGTAGGAGGTTGGGGAGAAGTAAAGAAAAGAACGCTCTGAAATAGAGCGCCTAGATGTTATAATATTCCAAGTACAATTGAATCGGCTCATCTAAGGGTGGTCGGCTCATCCCCGATAGAAAGGGGGTGAGGCCATGACGGTGTTTGAGGCAATATCATTGATGCTCACTTTCGGGCTGCTGATCGTTGCCGTGCTGTCGTTCCACAAAAAGTAGTAGACCACCCTTGAGCTTGGTAGGCTTGGTGGTCTACTGATGACAAATTGAGATAAAAGAGGTGGGCTAGATGGATTTAGAAAAAGCGATATTAATTGCCGTAAATGCTCATAAAGGACAAACCGATAAAGGAGGGTACACTTACATTTTACATCCATTAAGGGTCATGCTATCTATGGATACTGAGTCATCAAGAATTGTGGCAGTCCTTCATGATGTAGTTGAAGATACAGATGTAACACTAACTGATTTGCGACAGCAAGGTTTTTCCGAGCAAATCATAACTGCCATTGATTGTTTAACTAGGAGAAGTGGAGAGTCTTATATGCAGTTCATTGAGCGGGTAAAACAAAACGACTTAGCAAGGGCGGTAAAGATAGCAGACATTAATGACAATAAAGATTTGTCTAGGATACCAAGTCCAACTAAAGAAGATATAGAACGACTCAAGAAGTACAACAAAGCATTAAACCAGTTGTTATCACAATAGTTAAATTAGATGGCACACTCGTTTTAGAGTGTGCTTTCCAACTAATAATGCTAACCAATTAGTGTCTCCGGTAGCAGGGCGAAGCATCATCACAATCGCAGGTGTCGCAAATGGAGTGGCCTATCAAAACTCTGTTGCAGCAACATTTTTAGCTACAGATGCAGGAGGATCGGCTCTTTCTTCGGTAATAGCAACCTTGAACGGAGTTGCTTACACTTCAGGGACAGCAATCACCACGTCAGGGAACAAAACCCTTGTAGTAAAAGCAATCGACAACGCTGGAAACGAATCTCGACAGACGGTCAATTTCAACATTAACAAAACACCAACGATCAATCTTACGTCTCCTGCCGATAATCAGACATTAACGGAAGGGAGCCCATACAAAGTTGAGGGTAGTGGGGCTGATCCAGATGTAGGCAATGTAGTTACCGCAAAATACAAAATAAATAACGGTCGAATTAGGGCGTTGCAATCCGGTGTATCGAACGGAAGCACGCCTATTTCTTTTTTGCTGAATTTGACATACAAGAACAAGCGATTATGGGACGGAGAATCCGATGTATATGGCTCGGATTTAGCGGAGAATGTGGACCACAGCCTAACTGTCTGGGCAGAAGATGACCAAGGTGGGGGGAGCGGAGAAGTCACTCGCAAGTTTAGGGTGGTTTGGAATCGTCCTCCGGTGATCGATAGCGAGAATAAGGACCTCGGTTCCTTTATGCAGCCACCAGTAGTGAACTATTCTGCCACCGATCCAGAGGGCAATACATTCACATTCAGCGAGTATTAAACGGAAAACAAATCAGGTCGTTTGCGGGTGTAGCCGGACAGCAATACACAGTTGAAATTAGCCATGACGCTTGGATTCGATTGGATTTAGACGTGCAGCATCAAATCAAGATCGTTGCCACGGACAGCGCGGGAATCTCATCCGAGCGAATTTACACGTTCACCCGAACAGAGACGCATATCGAATTTATGCTAGATTACGGAACCCCTGACATCAAAGCAGACTTCACGTTAGACGGTATGCCATTACGTGTATTATTGACACTTGAGCGATACTTGCCAGAAGGCTCGTCAAATGAAAGTGTGAAAGTTTGTAATAACTACTTAGATACTGTACCGACGTGGGAAGATTGTACGGGAGCAGTAAAGGGGAACCGAGGTTATCTCTTCACCAACAAAACCAAGACTGCTGCAAATTGGGCAATCAATCTGTGGGTCATTTTTGCCAAGGGAACAGCAACAGAGCGAGTCAGATTGAACGGCTACGGAGGTGCGTTCAATTAATGAATATGCAAAATAAGCAGGCTATCTAAGTGATTAGAGAACAGCAAAAAACTGATCCAGTTACGACGATAGGCCAGGAGCTTTCCACACTCAAAATTAGCAACATCCAAAAGGATGCGTTAATCCAAACAATGGGCGAACAGCTAGCCCAAGTTAAGCTAGAGTTAATTCAATTGAAAGGAGGTGGTATCTGATGGCATTTTGGGCACTGGCGTTTAGCATGAAGTGGATCACAGCAGAAAAGCTGCGACTTGCTGTAAAAACTACATCAAATCCTTTCGGAGAAATATCCCCGGAAGAATTTAAGCAAATCACTAGCCAGGAATTCTAGGTTGGTGATTTTTTATTTCAACCAGACCATGAGCCAGCCTCGTACATAGCGGGGCTATTTTTGTGCCCCGAGGGGGTGAGGAGGAAGATGAGCTGATGAAGTTTATACAGAGTTTAGAGAACGTAGTGACCCCAGCAAACGGGATAGCAGCAACCGCGGGAGTGTTTCTTACCCCGATATTTCAGTACCTCTATGGAACGGGGCGGCTCGATATTTTAATCGTGCTTTTTCTTATGATTTCACTCGATTGGATCACCGGTATTTCCGCAGCGAAAAAGGACCATACCTACTCGTCTGATTATGGCCTTTCCCGAATCCCACGGTCGCTGTTTCTTTTTGCACTGCCTGCCGTAGCAAATTTGCTGGATCGGGTGATGGGCACACCCGGTTTTCTGTTTTATGGAGTTACATTCGGTCTACTCTATCACACATGGAACAGCCTCACAGCGAATGCACACCGAGCTGGTTGGCCTGTGCCGAAGTTGGTCGTAAACTTGGTCGGTTCGAGATCAAAGCCAAGACTGAGCGTGCTGCACGAAAGGAGATAAAATAACAATGAATATGACGATTCCCGGCGCGCGCGTGACAGATGTTCGCGCCTCTTTATCACGACACAAAACATTAAGGTATGGACGACGCAAACTATCAGATATACGATCGTCTGCCATTCACCATTCAGCTACAGTAAGCGGGTCGCCAGAGGCATTCGCTCGCTAACATGTTGGCACAAATGGTTGGCCGGGCATTGCCTATCATTTTGTGATTCAAAAAGACGGCGTAATCTATTGGTGCTACGATTCAGAAACAATTTCCTACCACGTAGACAATAGCAACCGTCATGTGCTAGGCATTTGCCTAGTCGGAGACTTTAGGACTCAGCAACCCACAGCAGCGCAGATTGAAGCAACACAGCGCCTGTTGCAGTACCTGCAGGTGGAAATCCCAACAATGAAACAGGTACTGGGACATCAGGAGTATTCCGGCTATGCATGGAAAAACTGCCCTGCATTCCCGATGGGCACATTCCGAACAAATTACTCACAGTTCTTGCAAAAAACTGTGGGTAAAGTGGACAAGCCAAAGCAGATTCCAGTTGCAATTAGGTTGAACGGGGAACTGCTTGCGGTAACGGGCTTTTTACAGGAAGGAGTTTCTATGCTACCAGAACGACCTGTATCCAATGCTGCAGGCGGAAAAGTGGAGTGGATTGAACAGACGAAGGATGTTCGCGTAAACGGCAAAAACCTTAACGAGAAGATCATTGCGGGATCGGCATATGCTCCAGCTCGTGAGTTGGCTGCCGGGCTTTGTCTACAAGTTGAGTGGGATGGTAGTACAAATACAGTAATATTGAGAGGATGAGATTCATGGATAAAACAAGAAGAAACAGGGAATTTTGATGATCATAGGTGGAGCTCTTGCAATTGTAGGAGCAGGGTACGGGTTACTGACAGATGAGCAAACCCAACGATTCAGCAGGCTCTTGAAATACTTCTAGTAGCGTTCTAAATGCAACAGCCTTCCTTCCGGATAAACGGGGGAGGGCTTTTTTGCGTATCGTATAATGAAGGGATCAACGGATGAGATAGGAGGGTTCACATGGCGGATAAGCAGAACACCTCTGATACGGGGAGGTAGTCCAACTACCAAAAAGTCAAAAAAATTTCAATGAGCGACTGGCTAGATTCGTACATGGGATGTAAATGTCGATAAATGACGAAAGGCGATAAGCAAGAAATTTGAGAAGCATCAAAAGCATCTTGCAGAGAGAAATATAAAGGAACGCAACAAGATGCTGGGGGAATAAGGTGAAAACCCACTATTCGGACCTGAATCCCGTGGTGGTTTTTTTGTGTGTTAATGTGATTTAGAAATTTCGACCGTGGACTTTTCCTATTCACGACACACTAGGCATTTTGTTTGTCCTTCGTAGTGCTCATAGTAAAATTCTTGGGTAATTTCTCGATACTTACCGCATTTCTGGCAAATGAATCTAACTTTTTCATAGCAGTCCCGCTCCCAAAATCCTCCATTATTTAATTTCTCTCCCCTTGTGCCTAAACGGCTAAAAACTGGAGCTAACTCCCGATCATCCACAGCATCTTCATCGCAATATAATAGCCTACTTCCGAGAATTGTACTGATCTAAGAACTCACCGTTTAATCGTGTCTACGCTTCTTTTGGACCTTAGCTGGGATACTTGCTATTGCAAGTTGTTACCTATGTAACAGATTTCTACCAGCACTCATATGAGAATGAAATTAACTATCTATAAACAAAAGAGTTATTTTATTTACACATTTATTATTTACAAAATTTGTAAAATCGTTTATATTTTAGTTGATTTTAAAAAAATGAAATGAGGTATGTAATCATGTCTAAAATAAACAAAGTAGTCTTGGCCGGTACACTAGCTTTAACTGGAATTGTTGGTTTTAGCCCGAACGTATCCGCTACGTCAAAAGTAGAGGCTACTACGTCAAAAGTAGAGGCTACTACGTCAAATGTAGAAGCTGCTAGCATAAGTCCTCAACAAACTTCTGCACATGCGAAAAATGGCTATAGTGCCACAAGTAGTAAAATAAACGGAGCTGGGCAATATGGACGTATTAATCTTCAAATAGAAAGCGTTGATCATCTTACTGCTACTACTGCTCGAGTTATGAAGGTAGTTGCTTGGGGAGCAGATCAAGAAGTAGCTTCAGTTCAAATTAGTTACGTTGACTATGATAATGGGATTTATAATAAGTCTACGGATGTTTGGTTAGAAAAAGGAGCTCTCTATTATATTGATCTCAGTGTCGAAAACAATGGATCTTCAAGCGCAGGGCTAAGTAATTATACTTGGTAAGTATGTGGACATGGGTTTTCAACTTGGACATGTAGTTAACCCTATTTCCCGTATTTGTAATCTTTAAATAGTAGACTCCGACTCCTTGCACGCTAGCCGCATTTAAGGGCGGTGGCTTCGGAATAGACTTACGTCAAAATAGACCGCATACCTTTCCACAGGGCGGTCTATTTACGTTTGTTTTGGTTGATGGCATTGACGATAGATATAACCAATCCCAGCAACGTGATAATCAACATGCCGAAACCGATCATAAGAGTCAAAGCATCTTTCACCTCCACAGGCATCACCTCCCTTCCGAGAGAGGATATGTAGCGCTGCATAACGCCATTACCTGTGGATGACGTCGCCGCGCTTTATCGTTCCATCTAGAGCAGCCCTAACGAGGTTCTGATCGTCTAAGTTAACTACCCTCCCTGTGCCTATCTCCTCGGCCTGTAGACGTCCACGGCTGACCGAAACAACTCGATAAGCGTCACCTGATGGTTTTTTATACCGTGTTCTCGTAACCGTGCGTGGCAGACAGGAGAATGCCTCTATAACGTGTCGCATTTAAAAGCTGAATGCCAAGTTCGCCTTAACAATTATCTGTACGACGCCAAGCAGAAGGCGAAGTAATTCTTGCGAAAACACGGCATCATTCAATCGGGAGAGAGCCAGTAACGTTATGTAGGGGGTCCATCACAACATGCTCAGATGGACCCGCATTGTCTTTGTGTCCCATACTCTATCCCTCCTTTACAAATTACTGGCGATTAGCAAGTGTACAAACAGAACTTGTTCTATCGCTAAAATATTGCTATGTGAAAAGTTGTCCGCCCGTGCGTTAGGGGGACAAGATTGGGTTGACAAGGTTCTAATTTTGATGCATAAGCTTAGTAAGAAGAGGATCAAATTGGATAAAATCACAGTAATCTCAAGCTAAGGGGGGGAATGACATGGCAAAAGCATCCACACCCAAAAGACCGACTCGGGATGAATTTGAATTAGAAGAATTGGGGAATCGACTCATCAAAGCAAAAGATGAAGGAGACAAAATTAGGGACTAACCAATCATTTACATATTTATCCATAATCGTTATCATAATTAAGTCGCTATAGATAAATTGAAAATTGATTTGTAAAAGAGGGAGGCGTAAGTATGTTAAATGACTTTATATCAATAACTTACATCGCTCCAATAATAGTTTTATTGACACTTATATTTAGTATGTATAAGTATAGATTTGTAAAATACAACACTCAAAATGCAGGTATTTCAGGGGTAGCAATAATTGCCTTGTTGACTTTAAGGGAGAAAGATTTTTATTCGTACAGCATGGCAGTCATATTTATGATCCTACTAATATTATTTCTGATAAATAAAAAACGACATAGTTCGTAGGAAAAACTAGCGAATTTACTTATAAATTCAGACCTCCTTTCATAAGGGGGTTTTTATTATGTTTAAAAATTATAAATTTATGTAAAATGCAATCGATTTACATTTATTTACATTTCTTATACTTGTGTGTAACATTAGATGTAACAACCAAAATTCCAGGAGGATTAACAAATGAAATTGAAATTCAAAAAAATCATTGCTTCAGCACTAACCTTTTCAGTCTTAACATTATCGGCCAGCAGCGTATATGCTGAGAAACTTCCAGAAAATGAAAATGTCGTCGATAACTTCTCATATGATAGAGATATTAAGGATGAGAACAATAACGTTATTGGAGTTATAACAACAGATGTCACTCGAGAAGTTATAGTAGAGGAAGATGGTACTAAAATAATTACATTAGAAAAAGACATTGTTGAGGACTACATTAAGGGGGAAGATGAGGAACGTACTAAAGTGGATGAATTTAAAATTACAGCATCTGGTGAATATTATTTTAATGGGGAAAAATTGAGTGAAGAATTTTTAAACCAAACGTATACCGGACCAGAAAATACTCTGAAGGCCTCTTTTAAGGGAGAGTCAGGTGGATATTTAGCTGAATACAAAGAGATTTCCCAAGATTACTACAAACTTGAGTCGTACAAAACGGCAAACTTTTGGTTAGATAGGTCTTCAGCGAAAACATATACATCTACATATGTAGGGATGGAAGATTTTGGACCTAAAATCTCTATATTTATAGGAAGAGCAGATGGTGTTGAGGACGCTCGTGACCAAGTGTCTTTTCTAACTAGCGCATTAATAGCAGAGCTAGGGGTTACCGCGGTAACAGTAACTACGGTTATTGGTGCAATTGCAGCGGGGGGAGTTGCAGCAGTCACTGCATCTGAGTTGATGGATGCTAGTGCAGATGGACTAGAGGATCTTGAAAAGGCGTACAATCTCATTAAAAATATTTAAGTTAAGCTAGCATGCGAGGTCTGATAAGACAACCCGTCCCTGTTTTAAGGTGACGGGTTTTTCATGTTTCCTCACTACTTTTGACAAGCCGTTCGTGCATATCTTCTCGACAGGAGGGGATGAACGGTGCATGTAAAGATAATACCGGGTAACTCAACTGACAGCATTCGTTCCGCCTGTTATCACTATTTATTAGGAAAATACAGGAGGGAGAAGCCGTATGATCGGAATATATGCCAGGGTGAGTACAGAGGAGCAGGCCAAAAGCGGGTTCAGCCTCGACGATCAGATAAGGGAATGCAGGAAGAAGGCAGCGACGAGTGAAGCTGCCGAATACATAGATGATGTATCAGGCGAGTTCCTAGATCGTCCGGCTCTCTCAAGGCTAAGACAAGATGTGAAGGACGGGGTCATAACAAAGATTGTTTGTCTGGACCCTGACCGTTTATCGCGTAAGCTAATGAACCAACTGCTTATTACAGATGAATTTGATAAACGTGGTATAGAGCTTGTGTTCGTGAATGGCGAATATGCAAAAACGCCTGAAGGTCAACTCTTTTACAGCATGCGTGGTGCAATTGCTGAATTTGAGAAGGCAAAAATTAATGAGCGTATGAGTCGGGGAAGAAGAGAAAAGGCAAGACAGGGCCGCGTTCTCCGTGACTTTCAAATATATGGGTACAGTTATGATTCTGAGAAGGAACAGATAGTAATAAATGAAGCTGAGGCAGCAGTAGTGCGACTTGTATTTGATCTGTTTACTCAGCCAAATGATCTTGTTGAAGGGATAAATGGAATAGCCGTTTACCTGACCAGCAAGGGGGTTCCTACAAAGCGGGGGGCGAGTGTATGGCATCGACAAGTGGTACGTCAGATGCTCATGAATGAGGCATACGTGGGGAGGTTTTATCAAAATAAATGGAATACAGAAGGGATGCTTGGCAACCAGTTTCGGCAACCGTATGAAAAAGTCCGTATGAAAATGCGCCCAAAAGAGGAATGGATATTATTGCCGTGCCCATCCATTATTGATGAGATGAGGTTTGAACATACTCAACAACTACTAAAGGAATCTAGAAGAAGATGGGCGGGCCGGAGCTTCAACGAGTATCTCTTAAGTGGCCTAGTACGCTGCGGGACTTGTGGAAATACGATGTCAGGCAAGAAAGCGAAAAACTGGGGCCAACATGTATTTGAGTATACCGACGTTAAGAATACCGCAGGTGCAAAAAATAAGGGATGCGGTCGCCGTGTAAGATGTGAGCAATTGGACAATCAGGTTTGGGAAACGGTTGCGTCCTGGTTGAATAATCCTGACGAGATTGCGGTGGCAGTGGAAGATAAAGTGGAAACCCCATTCGAGCAAGTGGAGTTGGAGCGCTTGCAAAAGGAACTCGAAAAAACAAAAACAGGGCGTAAGAGATTGCTTAAATTATTTGCGTCTGGCGAAGAAGATATTGGTGAAGAAGATATTCGCCAAGAGTTGAAAGAGCTGAAGGAGAAGGAAGATAAACTGAATCAGCGTCTCAATGAGCTGCTGGATCAGACAAAACAGCAGGTCGATTATGAGTATAGCCGCAACTTGATCCAGGAAGCTGCTGAATATTATTTATCGAAGGCACAGGATGAGCTAACCTTTGAGGATAAAAAAGAGCTGATCCGACACGTGGTAAGGGAAATAAGAGTATTTGAAGAGAGCGTGGAGATATACACGTTCTAAGAATACAGACAGAAAACATGCGATGGCTACGAGAGCATCTTTTGCATAATTTTATTACGTATTTTTATTTACTATCGCTTGTGGTAATATTGGATGTAACGAGTTAATACCGCATAAACTAAAAAAGACCGCCCGGCTGCAACCGGAACGGTCAGGTACAATAGACGTTCCCTACAAGGGGGCGGCTCACTGTGTCATAGAAGTAACCGCACGAGTTGGGACTCAAGGGCGGTTACTTCTTTTTTCTATCGAAGGACAGAATCAACACGACTAGCGTTGCGAATGAAATCATCAACGTCAGTGTTTGATATACCTCCATAGCCTCACCCCCTCCCGTTTTGGGATAGAGAGTGAGCATCCACCCTTGAGGAGCCGTTTCTATTGTATGAGGAAAATTATAGCATGAATGATAACGAGTCTCCACGAATTCTAACCATACCCCCCTTTTGACATTTAGATTGAAATCCTCATGCATCTAAGAAGCCTGAAAAAAACCAAAAAAGACGTATCCTTGCACGACCCAATCGGGACGGATAAAGAAGGGAATGAAATCACCTTAATCGACGTCCTTGGCACAGAAACCGACGAAGTGGTCGACGCTGTACAGCTCAAGCTGGAGTCCAATAAGATTTACCAGCACATACACATCCTCGATGAGCGCGAAAAAGAGGTGATCATCGGCAGGTTCGGGCTGGATCAGGACAAAGAAAAGACACAGCGTGAAATTGCACGTGAGCTGGGCATTTCTCGTTCGTATGTATCCCGTATCGAAAAGCGAGCGTTAATGAAGCTGTTTAATGAGTTTTATCGAACGAAACAGCCGCAGGGAAGATAAAAGTTCAAGACGTAAAGGAAATTCATTTGGAAAAAGTTCACCCGTAAGAGAGGCATTCTTTAAGTCAGCCTTCTTACGGGTGATTGCTGTGCGAGTAACTTCAAAAATGATTGTATCCGCACCACTTTCATTTTTTACACGAAAAAACACGTAGCATCTGATGCATTTGAAACAATTCACCCTGATGTAAAGCTTAAAGTTGGAAGGAAAAGTGGGAATTGATCTATATCGCTTTTAAATCTTTTGTCCTAGGCTATTCAAAAAAGAAAAAAGGTAAGGATGGTGCGAACAAATGAGCGACTTTGGTAGGCAGACGACCTCTACATGGAACAACACTCCTTTTCTTGGAGCGTAACGTAGGAGGATGGGCAAAAAAGAACCCACCGATAGCATATTCACTATGGGTGGGAGTGGGAATCGTTACCCTGCCTAGGGCTCACTCTTTAGGGATTCAATCCAATCAGCATGACAGGTATCGCACAATAGTTCGTTGCGATCCTGTTTACCTTGGAAAAACGTGATTTGGCGAACGCTGTCGGTTTCACGTTCACAGTAATAACAGCGATATTTCCCCAATTCGTTCCCTCCTTGAAGAGTTTTTCAAGAGTAACGATAGTTATCCTCCCCATCTATGGTTTTATCTAACACGCTAAAAATTTTTCAAATGATCATAAACCCAATTATGTTAAATCAATTCGTTTATGACCTTCTATGGTTTTTTGTCTGAAGTAAAGAAACAGAGGAAAAGCAAATGATAGACCAACAGTTAAAGTGGCGGCTATGTAAATCCACCAATGCTTAATGTGATGCTTTCTAACTTCTTGAAAAAGAAATACCCAGAAAATTAAGCATGAGATTAGAAAATCGGTTGCAAAAAACGAAGAAATGTCGTTTGCAAAAAGCTCCGATGTAAAGAGTTTGATATCTAATCCATTTGCACGAAGGAACGGAATGAAATAACTGTATGGCAAGACTGCTCCCAAAATTGCCAGTAACAAATATAAGTTTTTCATTCTCAACTTCCCACCCTTATTTGAAGTACGATTTTGGATATTACGACAAAGGGCGCTATGCCTGGTAATTAGATAACGTTGAGCAGATAGATGAGCCGATGACTTCGAAAGGACAGCAAGGACTATGGAATTGGGGAGGGGAACGGGATGCAATTCACCAGGCTACGTGACAAGAACGGCAAGGAGTTTTTCGAAGGGGGTATCTTGCAAGATATCACTAACAGCGATGCCGTCTGCTTAACATAGATAATCAAGTTGTTTAAACAAACGAAATTAACAAGAGGCCTTCCGTAGGTTTGCACTGCCATAGGAGGTTGTAGTACCATCCGGACGGTCTTTAACAATTGCATAGAGAACATAAGCGGTGTCACTATTATGAGTCTGATTCACATTAACTGTAACATAGCCTTCTGTATTTACATTGAAATACCCAGACGAACTAGTCTTATTACTTTTGCCTAAGTTCGAAAAATTTGCTACTTGTGTTGTTGTAGAAGGTGCAACGGTATTAGAAGTTTGTTGTGAATTGGCGGCTTCTACCCCTGTTGGAATCATAAAAGAGGCAGTAAGTAATGCGAGCATAGCTGCTTGAGCAAACTTTTTCAAAATCTATCATCTCCTAATTTTTAGATTTTAGTATATATTACATAATAAACCAAATTTTTACAATATTTTTTGTGTGCGAAACACTTTATAACAAATCACAGCATGAAGTCTTATAAAAATGAACTTACACACCCTTGTCGGTTACATCTCATCTTTGTCTACGGAATATGCTAGTCACTGTAGGGGAACACCCCGTATGTTGGCGGGATATTGAGAGGCTGTCATGGTGATGATTGGTTCTAAGAGAGTTAAGAGGGATAGAATGAAGTGAAACAAGCCACCCAGTATATGAGTGGCTTGTCTTTGAGGGAGTCGCGTTCTCCCTGCTCAATGGAAATGTGTAGCTTAATCCAAGTACCTGCTATATACATAGTATGCATCAGAAAGGTTGTCATTAGAAATGATTGTATCTACTCTTAGGTTATATGTTTTGTTTGCTTCGAGGTAGACATCGAAAAACTTTTTATCGTAATTGGCGACATTTGCGTTGTACGACCCATTTGCATTTAATCGTAGCCAAAAGTCTTGATATCCTACACCACTACCTTTTGTTCCACGAGCGTAGACAAACTCAAAGCGAACGGTGCCTGATCTTGGAGGAGTGACTTTATAATAATCGGTGGATTGGTCATCTTGAAAACCATTAATTTGCCCACCGATAGCATAGAGACCGGCACCACTTAGATTGTTGTTGTCCGGCTCGATGTCAGGATAAGTTGCTGAGGCATTAAAATTATCTAGTGCTGGAGACTCCTTGGCAGAGGCAACGTGGATGAGACTAGAGAGCAAAACTAATGTAAGCAACCCAGACATTACTTTTTTCATACTCTACTACCTCCTAAAATTTGGTATATAATATTATTACCACCTTATATGTTAGTTTCATATGGATTTTTTTGGATTTTATTTTAATTTATATATTTCACCACTATATAATTGATCTAATGGTTTGCCAGCTAAAGCAGGTGGTTAAATGTGGTTAAAGACGGAATGTAATAGTACTGTACCCAACAGGCATCAACCAAGCAACATACGATTAACTAATGTTGCGAGTAACAAGGGAAATATATTACGATTCCATATATATCTTTGATAACGAGCTAAACTTATGATTGGTATATAGAAAGGGAACGCCATATGTTCGCACAAGAAACATATATTTTAAAACCAAAGCAGTTCATAAACCAAGAAGAAATGTGTAAAGAAAACAAAACATTCATTGACTGCTTTGATTTAGTTTTTGTCCCATTGGACGATAGGGAAGAAATGAATAAGTACTTCTCGTGTAAAAGAGATCGCCGGTATGTTGATACAGCCATTCACCTTATCTTCAATGAGGATACATTGTTGCATAAACATGTCTTCGAAACCGATCTTTGGGGCGATCTTTTATCCCTCGTGAGTCGATTTATCAAATTTAATTTTGCTAATGTTCAATTCACTAGTACAGAGAGTTATTTCTCATTAGTAGATCTTCAGAGTAATACCATTCAATATTCAGTTAAAGTGACTGACTCGATTTTTGATTTTGAGATAGAAACGATTCTGCCTAAAAAGGAATTTGTCGAATTCATCCTAGTAGAAACCATAAAATTCAGTGAATTAATGATAATGTCCGGTTTTAACCAAAAATATTATGAAGATAGAATAAAACGGGCTACTCAGTGGTTGTATTGTGTTGATTATTTGTAACTAGAAATGATAAGAGTCATTGAATCGAGATCAGGCTCACTATTCCATGAAAATGAAATCTGTGCATGATCAGATGAGAGCCTATCCTGTACCAGCAATGGTCGGTAGTCCTAAAAACGATGTTCCTGATTCCATTCAAGAAATAGATCACCCGTCCCTGTTTTAAGGAGACGGGTTCTTTGCTGTGAAATGTTTATTCGTATCAGTAACCTGTGGGTGCACAAAACAGACCCTTTATTTGACCAGGATTTCAACCTTAGTTCCGTTTGGAAAATCCTCTAGTTGATTGGAAATCCACGATCCAGCTCCTCGATTATCGGATGGTGATATGTATTCGATATGTGCCCCTGTTCCACCCTCAGCACACATGGCCATGGGCCACTCGTCTCGATCGAATCCCTTTTTTGTAGGTATGCCTTTGAGTGATTCTTCACGATTTTCATCTGCTCCATCGCGGTCAATTGTACATACAGCGGATTTCCCAGAGGCAATTGCTTTTTTGATATGCTTTGCAGTCTGAGGGTATCGATCAGATGGAAAAACAATCGTATGGTCTACGTTCCCGTTGCTGACTGTTTTGTTCTCTATTGGCACAAGTCCAAAGAAATAGGCGGCACCGACCAGCAGCACCACAATCAACATCAGCATTTTTCTCTGTGTCATGCTTTTGTCCTCCAATTCAGTTCTTTTTCAATAATAACACCACCTAGCAATATGTCGAAGGGATGTGATCGGCCTGAGCAAAGGGAACTAGCTATACCTGCAAAGGTCAGAAGTCCAAAGAATGAGGACCCAAATATATCCTAACCAATGAATAAAAAGAGGCACCATCCTGTCTTAGAGGAGGTGTCTCTCATGTTATTTAGTATATTCCTTAAGTTAAATCACTCATCACTTTTGCCAAAGTATGTAAAAACATTCCAAATTCCAATAGCTAAATAAAGGAAACCGAGTAAACCATAATCCAGGCTAGTTATTAATAAATAAAGGCCAATCAGGCAGATTACTATTGAACCAGTTTTTTGCAAAGTTGCTTTTTTCATAATTCTCACCTATAAACAGCATTGTACAAAAATGTATCATGATGTTTGTTAATTTACAAAATGCTCATTCTGTGAAAATCAGTGGGCTCCAATTAGGATCTCGCAAGTCCGCAATTGTAGAGATGACTCAATGATACATGAAAATAATGGCTTTTACACAATGTGTAGCGAATGAAATCAGCCAATCTTACCGCCAAAACATAGCCGTTGCGTGAATGATCGTGGTGAAGTTTAAATAAGGTGATCCAATACTTCGGGCAAGGTTCGTTGTGCTCCGTTTTCAGTTAGTAGTTCACTCATAGTGGGGGGGCGTAGGGTCAAGGTAGTTAATTAATGCGACAATTCCCCAATAAATAATTGATGCAAATTCGATCATACAAAATTCACTCCTTTCACGTTAATACGCAATTGGGTAATATTGGTTACGGAAGGAATCATGGAAAGACGGAAGGAAAAAGGGGGAGGGCGTGTCGGTTTCACACATCATTACGTTTAGTACCTAGGGAGGGAAAGCCGTTGAGAGCCATCACTATACACCAACCGTGGGCGATATTGATCGCAATCGGGGAAAAACGATTCGAAACTAGAGGCTGGCCGACAAAGTATCGAGGAAAAATTGCGATCCATGCTGCTAAGAAAGTGGACAAGGAGATTTGCCTACGAGAGCCTTTGCGCAGTGTTTTGGATTTGCACGGGTATACGGTAGACAATTTGCCAGCAGGGGCGATTGTGGCAATTGCCAATCTGGTGGGTTGCCATAAAGTTATCGGGAATAAAGGTACCGCCTCCGCGTATCTCAGTAACCACAAAGTTGTAGACGGGCACGAATTACTCTTTGGAAATTTCGACTTTGGACGTTACGCCTGGGAAATGACGGATAGTAAGTGGATAGATCCGGTGCCAGCAAAAGGACAGCAAGGACTCTGGAATTGCCCCTCGTTAGGGTATTACCCATCTGTAAGGATATAAATCGGGACTATAAGGATGTGAGAATACTTGGCGATAATGGTTCCAGTCATCCTGTCAATCATAATATTGTTAAGCATGCTTGTTGGTTTAGTTGCTCTTAACTAGTTATCAAACTTAACAATGGCAAGATATGATTAATTTTAACCAGCCTGTGCATATTGACTTCTGATTAAACTGTCAAATTGCCGATGCTGGTTTTTTGTCGTGCAATTGCCACCGATAAATCGTAGCCTCCCGGAGTTGTTATGTTTAAATGTACAGGACGGATGTCCTGTGCAATTTTTAACTTGTGTGGTATTTGTTTTAAAAGTACTACTTAACATGACGGGTGTCTATTTACATCACAGTAGTCAGGTTGCTTGCAGGCCAGTACATTCCAAAAGACTGTTTAATAGCAAAATACTTGGAGGGGGAAAGACATGGTCTTTTTAAAAAAACTAGGACATCAGGTGTTTTTAGTACTTCTAGCTCTAATGCTTATTTTTACTGCAGACGCATCAATGGTGAATGCAAATTCTAACGAACAGAAAGTTGATTTTCATGAAGAGACCATTACTTTTGTAAGCGGGACCGGGGAATACAGGGAAACATTACATGGAACGGTACTCATTCCTAATCAAGTTGGACGAAAGGCTGGAATTGTACTTGCGCATGGTTCTGGAGTTGGCGAACCTGGGAAGGGGGGAAATCAAACAGACATTCGTAAAGAAGCAGAGGTTTTTGCCCGAGCTGGCATCATAACATTGATTTATAACAAGAGAAGTAAAGGATATTCTAAGACAAATCGTTCCTATGAATTGTTGGCCCAAGATCTTATTGCAGGGGTGAAATTTCTCCAAACCCGATCAGATATTGACAATAAGAAAGTAGGAGTTTGGGGCTTAAGTGAAGGCGGTTGGGTTGCACCACTAGCAGCTTCACAAACAGATGATATTGCATTTGTTATCACAAGTGGTGCGCCGGGCATTTCTCCAGCCCAACAACAAACTTGGAATATGGAAAATCGGTTGCGTCATCAAGGCGTCCAATCCAAATCTGCTATTCATTCTCTTGTATACAATGGAGCAGGCGTAGTGTTTTCACTATCTGGGTCAGAAGCGACCTATAATCCTGTTCCCCCATTACAAAAAATTCATCAACCATTCTTAGCTATCTGGGGTAGCAAAGACCGACAAGTGCCACCTGCAGAGAGTGCAGAGATTTTCAAAAATGCTTTAGACAAAGCCGGAAATCGAAACTATGTTTTACAGTTTATTGAGGGTGCAGATCATTCCATTTTCAACAACACAGATGACGGCTTTGTATCCCTAAAGACACTTTATCCAGGTTATGCGGAAGTGATGACCTCATGGTTATTTCATGTAATTAATGACCAACCGCCGGTAGCCCAAACGGTTGGACAAACACCTTTACAAATGAGTAATAGTCTGACAGATCTTACAACCGTCCATTGGTATGATTACTATTGGTTTCAACTAGGGATATCAGTACTTTTTCTGTTGATTTTTATAGGAAGTTATTTTGTTTCCAAAAAGAATCGATTGAAAAAGATAACAAAGGCTTCTTCTTCCATTCAAAGGTTGGCTGGCTGGACTGCTTTAATTGGGATGATCTCCATTCTTAGTTTCTGGATGTATCTCATTTCCCTGTGGATGAATGGAGGGAGAGATGTAGGATGGGTCGTTGCCGGTATTCCATTTTTATGGATGGTTATTCAGCTATTGGCTACTATTACGGCAGTATTAATCATTCTGCTCATCATTTCTTGTTTGAAAAATCAAAGGAAACAACAAACGAGTGCGCGTGTAAAATGGATACTTTATGCAGGGATTCTTTTTATTCCTTGGGCAATTTACTGGCACTTATTGTTTTTTTGAATAGTATGAAGGTCAAAATAGCGCAGCGAGTCTAAGACTTTATTTTCAGGTCTTAGGTCGCTGCTTTTTCAATTATTCGGGTTCAGTCTAAAACATTTTTTTCACTTTTTGCTGTTGCGGTATAAATCATTGCCAATACGAAAACTTGAAAAACGGCCACGCTAAACTCCTTTGGAATTACTATGCAGGGATTTACCGGACAGGGGGAATAAATGGAGATTATGCTAGCTAAAAGGAAAAAAAAC
Source organism: Brevibacillus sp. Leaf182 (assembly GCF_001423865.2). Lineage (NCBI taxonomy): Bacteria > Bacillati > Bacillota > Bacilli > Caryophanales > Paenibacillaceae > Brevibacillus > Brevibacillus sp. Leaf182. The sequence continues at coordinate 24,107 of NZ_LMPN02000027.1, forward strand.
TGGAACACCTTTAAATAATACAGTTGTATTGTTTAGAATCGCATGCTATGATGTCTTTGAAATAATTGGAAGGAGATGGAAATGATGCATTATTTTTAATTTTATAAAGAAATATGAAAAAGGATTTGTTCGAAAAGATTAAGTGGGAGTGTGGCGTATGATTAAAAAGTTAATGACTTTGGGTGCCGTTGTTTCTGCATTAACTTTCGGTTCGCAAGTTGTGTTTGCAAATGACGTTTCACAAACTGAGAAATTAGGCCAAGAAAAGATTAGGTTACAAGAGGGCAGTGTCAATGGTAGAGATCAGCAAATCAAAAATGTTCAGCAGCAATCAAATGAAAACATCTTTTTTAGAAAGCTAGGATTAAGAAATACTGATGGATGGATCTCTTTTGAGGATTATGCCAAGTTCACTGTTAACTACTACCGAATAGTAGAGATTACCACCCACCATACGGGACAGAATGCTGATATCGAATACGTAGTGGTTTCCCCAGGCAAGGAACCAAAGACGTTTCAGATAAAAGGAGAAGTCATAGGCAAACAGACGTTTTGGCTCCCACCTGGCACGTACTATGTGAACTTCCGTAATCACTCAAGTGATCCGGCTGATGTTTCTGTATCGGTAAATCAATACATGTAATGACCAGTAAGACTCACCATGACCAAGTCTACTCCCTATCAACTTGCTTTTCTTCAGAAGGCGAGTAAAAAGAAATGTAAAAAGGAGTGTTTTTACGATGAAAAAGTTTATGACAAGCTTAGCGACAGTGGCATTATTGACTTCAGCAGTTCCTGCATTTGCACAGGAGGGGCAGCAAACATCTGTAACTACTGCAACCACTCCATCTTCTTCATCTAACGAGTTATCAAAAGCTTCTGCTGAACAGGAAGAGTTTCAAGATATTGAAGTGCGTTTTAATCATGTTCCAAATGTAGATAGATATAAGTGGGTTCGTTACAATATAACCGATGGATATGAGGACGCAGGTGGTACTTCGTACTCAACTAGCACAAAAATTTATAGTTTGCGAATTGGAAAACTATACAGAATACATGCTTATGCTTTAGACCAAAACAATAATGTAATCGCAGTATCAAACGCGGTGGAAGTAAGAGGGGAAAGAGGGGAAACGGTTATTTTTCTAAATTTAAAATAATGGCTATCGGAATAGATAGACGTAAAAGCACCTCTTGGGTGCTTTTTTTATTGAGGTGGGCGAGGTGTCACTTTTGTTAGACAGAAGCTGTACCTCCTGTTTCCCTACTTTGCGTGTGTAAGGGATACTTCAAAGGCATCTAAAATCTCTAGAAAATGCGAGGCTTCTCTAAATACATGGTCAGCGAGCAATGGGGGGATTATGCTCTTGATTTTGCATTCCTCAATCAGATCACGAGCAGTTTTTTTGAAGTCACGCAATTGACGGACGGATACGCGATTTTGATCGACAAATTGATTCAGGAGCGGTTTCGTTTGAGACTGGGGACGCATGGAATCAAGATCCTGAGCTTGGAACAATAATTGATCAAAATCATGACTAAATTCTCTAGCTTGATCCACTAGCTTTCTTTCGGAAGGATCGAGCAAATGGTTAATAAATTTCGCATGGTCAGCCATGATTCGTAGGAAGAAGACGTTCTCATTAATCACCGCATCTGGTAAGGGATCAAGGTTTCCTGTATTCAGTTGTTCTAATCGATTCCGGAAATAGGCGGCTTCCCGGCTCACGTGATCGACCAACAGCGGAAAGTTGTTACCACCGATTTTGCAACGAATAATGAGTCCGAGTACTTTGCGTTTAAAAGCCCAAATATAGGAAGTGGCATTGTGAACGATTTGATTAAAGTCATAGATTCGTTGAGGGTCTACGTCAGAAGAAAAGGCAAGGGCTTGGCTTTCAATTTCTTCAAAAATGCTGTAAAAGCGATTCGCTTCTTCAATCAATTTTGTGTCTTCGCAGTTAAAGCCCAATTTGAGAAACAGGGAATGTTCTTTCATGATGCGAGACCAAAAACGTATTTCCTCTAATGATCGTTCAACAAAAACATCTGTCATTTTGTACCTCCGCATAAGGATTTGGGCGGAACATAGCCCATTTTCCACTTTTGATCACACATGATGTATGTCTATGCGTTTACCCAGTTTCGGGAATGGGCATGAGCACAGAATGAATAAAAGAATAGAGCCCATTTCTTCATACAATTGTCTCGGTGTGCTTGTCCCATAAAAAAACTCCCAGTAACGGGAGTTTTCCATGTTAAAAGCGACGCATCGAATGCATTTGCGTTCTGTGGTGATGGGCCCGCATGCGATGGAAGTGTTCTCTTTCTCTAAAGGTATGATGACGCATGCGATCATGCCGATGTTCAAAAGCTAAAGAGCGAAAACGTTCTGCTTGCCTCATGTGGTGATGCATTCGCTGTCTGTGATGCTCAATAGGATCCATGACACTTCCTCCTTAACGTTGGTACTGTATAGCATATGAGGACAGCTTCCTGCTTGCTTATGCATGAGTGGATATCGCAAAGAAAGAATGAAAAAGAGGCGTAAAGCCTTTAGCTTTCGCCCCGTTCTGAACATGGTTAAGCTTTTACTCAATTCGCGGTCTGGTCGGGAAACAGTCTGGTGATTGCACGTCGGCAACCTCAGATAGCTTCATCAAATAGTAGCATTCTTCTCGAGACATATGGTCGGCCATAAGTGGGGAGAAAACTCCGAGCACTTCATCGCACATCCGCATCTCTCCCAATTCATGCAAGAATACCTGAAAAAGCTTCATTTCCATTTCAGCTTGATGGTTAAAACGACATAGTGCCGGGAAGTTATTCAAGTTTGTTCGGAGATACCCGGCCAACTCCACCGCTTTTAGGTAAAAATGCTCGAATTTTTTGGTGAATTGTTCACTTTTAAGCTGATAGTCTTTTTCTACCATGTCCAAAAGGGAAGTGATGGTGGCTGCATGCCCTAATGCATCGGAAAGCCAGAGGATGTGGAGATCTACCGGGTGATTAGCAGGTGGCAAGCTTCCGGAGAGGAAAGCATGCAAGATTCGTTCATATTCTTCTAATTCATTCACCATGTGGTTCATAAACGTTGGTGGAAGACTGATGGATATTTTACTGATGAGGTGCCTTTCCAGAATGTGGAGTTTAAAATCACGGAGTTGTTGGGTGAGTGCACTCGCTTGCTGGTTGAGGGTGAGAAGTTCATCTGAAGACAGGTTTTGCCTGGCGTTATCCAGTAAGTTATCGAATGACACGATAAAGTATACGGCTCTTTCAATCTCCTGCTCTTCATTCGGAGCGAGTGATTGAAAAATAAAGCGGGCATGATCGCCCAGAATTTGTAGCCAGAAACGATGTTCAAAAAACATACTTTCTCGCAAAGGGTCGTTCACTGTTGTTCCCTCCTTACTCCACATCAAGATATGTAAAAACGCCCAGAAGTGTGTAACGGATTGACCTTGACTCGGAAATAAACATAAATGGTAAAATACTTGTAGGAGCAGTAGCAGTAAGGGGGGAGAAAATGAAGAGGCCAATCATACATATCCCAAAGACAGGCAGCGAATGGTTATGGGATGTAGTTGGTTGTTTATTTTTCGTGGGATCGCTACTCTTTTTAGTCTTTGCATGGAATAAGCTTCCTGACGAGGTGCCTGCCCATTACAATGCTCTGGGTGAAGTAGATCGCTGGGGCTCAAAATGGGAACTACTTCTTTTACCTGGGATTGGTGTCTTTATCATTTTCCTCATGCAGATACTCGAAAAACATCCAGAGCTGCATAATTATCCGGCACGCTTCACTGAATTGAATGCCGAGTCGTTTTATTTGCACAGTCGAAAAATCGTAAACCAAATAAAAAATAGCTGCTTAATTATTTTTTCCGTAATCTTGTTGGAGTCGGTTTCCATTGCTTTAGGATGGGGAGGCGGCTTTGGGAAATGGCTTTTGCCGATCACGATCGTTGGGATGATCACTCTGCTTGTAATAGGAATCGTGAAACAGAAAAAGATTCAATGAGAAGAATGAGCGAGAGGGCCTTCAACCGGGAAGGTTCTCTCCTTTGTTTTTTGCAACAAAAATCATGAGGACATATGTCCTTCCCTATCCACCTTGCGATCCTTTTTAATTAGGAACAGATCAGTGTGAGGTGAGAGGATGAAAGGAATTATTTTTGCTATTTTGGGCGGTGCTTTCATTACCTTGCAAGGTGTAGCGAATTCAAGAATCAGTCAAGATATTGGTACTTGGCAAACCGCGACACTTACGCAGTTAACCGGTTTCCTCACGGCTTTTTTACTCCTGTTGTTTTTTCGAGATGGAAAATGGCAGGCATACAGGCGAGTGAAACCGTTATATTTGACAGGTGGGGCATTCGCCGCGTTTATCATTTTTAGCAATGTTACGGCCATTCACCATATCGGGGTAACCATGACGATTTCCGCCCTCTTGATTGCGCAGCTAAGCCTGACTTTTCTCATTGACAGTAATGGGTGGTTCGGTGTGGATAAACAAAAGATGAGGCTGCCGCATTTTATTGGGATCGGGATGATGATTCTGGGGGTACTGATACTGAGAGCCTGATGTCGAGAGGGTGAAACAAAAGAAATGAAGGAAATCGAAAATCGTGAGCTTTTGCAACAATATCTCCGTGACCATCAGTTAGCGTCTGTTTTTCATGAGCCTTTTCTGCCCCATTTGTCCTTGTTTCAATTTGATCAAGGGGAGCTCATTTGTGCTCAGGGCGAAACGGCCTGTCATCTGTATGTTTTGGTGGAGGGCAAAGTAAAGATTTTTACGACTTCCCCCGAAGGAAAAACCCTGATCCTTTCCTTTAAAAAGCCGCTTGAAGTGATCGGAGATATTGAGTATGTAAGGGGAATTTCTTATCTGAACTCGGTGGAAGCGGCCTCGTCTGTTCAGATGATCGGGATTCATTATCGCTGGTTGAAAAAATACGGAACAGACTACGCTCCACTCCTGCAATTTTTACTGCAAATCATTACGCATAAATTTTGTGTGAAGTCCAACTCATTAAGCATCAACCTTCTGTACCCTGTTGAGGTACGTTTCGCTCGTTATTTGTTGTCCGTTTCCATAGAAGAGTGGAATTCTGCCAACAAAGAACAAATCAGTACGAGCAATCTCTTGGATGCAGCGAATATGATTGGGACGAGCTACAGACATTTGAATCGGGTCATCCAGCAATTCTGCAAGGAGGGACTGATTGAACGTGCCAATGGATTCCTTCTGATCAAGGATAGGGAAGGTTTAGCTAAAATGGCGAGCGAGACCTCGAACGATAAGGAGACAGGAGTGTCAATAACATGGTAGTCGGGTTATTCTTCGCGTTACTGGCTGGCTTGTTGGTCAGCCTGCAAAATATTTTCAACAGGAAAGTAAGTGAACAGGCAGGAACATGGTCTACGACGACACTTGTGCTTGGGATGGGATTTCTGTCGTCTTTGACGATGGGTCTCATTTTCGAAGGCAATCAGTTGTTTTCGCTTCCAGCTATGCAGCCGTGGTACTGGTTCAGTGGCATGATCGGTGTCGGGGTGGTCTTTTGTCTGGTGCAAGGGATGAGACTGCTTGGCCCAACGTATGCCATCTCCATCGTTCTCACTGCGCAGCTCGGCTTTGCTTTATGGTCGGATTCAATTGGCTGGTTAGGGCTGGTTCAAGTGCCGATTACTTTCACGCAATTGCTTGGAGTTCTGGTCATTGTCGGGGGTGTGATCGTGTTTAAACTAGGCGGCGAATGGCAACAGAAACGCTCCATGAGTAAGATGTAAATTTTTTATTGACTTAATTTTAAACGTCATGATAAAATAAAAAATTTTAAATTCGATATTTGTGCTATAATGGTTATAGATTGCTTTGAAGGAGGTGGACGTATGTTTCAAGTTGGAGACAAGGTTTTTTATCCGATGCACGGAGCAGGCGTAATCGAGGCGATGGAGGAGAAAGAATTTCTGGGTGAAAAACACCTCTATTATGTGCTCAACATGCTGCTGAAAGAGTTAAACATCATGGTCCCCGTTGAAAAGATGTCCGCTCTTGGTATTCGAAAGGTGGTCGAATCCGACATTCTGGAGAATGTATTGGCCGCCATGCGAGAGGGGAAACGCGACACCGCCTTGAATGCAGCGCAGCGCTACAAGCTTCATACAGAAAAAATGAAGAGTGGCGATATTTACGAGCAATCTGAGGTCATTCGCGATTTGGTTGGTATGAGTAAAGAAAAAGTATTGGGAACGAGTGACAAAGTGATGCTGGATAATGCGCAGCAGCTCCTCATTAGTGAGATTGAATTGGTAAAAGACGTAGATACGGAACAGGCAACAGAAATGCTAAAGCAAGCTGTATGCCCAGAAGAAATGTCTGAGATTGTCCCATAAATATTGTCCATAGAAGGGAAGTAAGGGGAGTGATTGTTCCTGCAATCGCCCCCTTTTTTGTATGTCCGTTAGAGCGGCAAGCCATGATCCAGTGAGAATTCTTGGCGACTGGCAAAGTGCTGGTATCCAGCGCGTAAAAAGGCTTTGGCCATTGGCGTGTTTTTTACATCGGTATCTGCGCGAATGGATGTTTCTCCTGCTAGGACAAGAACGTCTGTGGCTTGCTTCAACAATCGATCAATGTAGCCGTGTCCTCTTTGCTCGGGGAGAACACCTATGTATCCAATCGTAGCAAAGGTAGGGCTGACTGTAGGCATCAAAAATCCAATGAGCTCATTTTTTTCTGTATAGGCAAGCTGCCACCATTCCGGTTCGTATTTCATTTGCTGTAAATCCTGGAACATTTCTTGTGCTTGGGCTAGAGGGCCTTTTTCCATGCGCTCCTGTGTAATTTGTTGATCATAGGTGAATTGCGAGACGCGCATGATGGCATCCACAAATGCAGCCTCGCCAACCTCAGGAAGACTGCGGTAGACGATCAGATCATGCGCTTTGTTTGACGGTATAGCAGTTGCATCAATCGGAGCATGCCATTCAAAGCGGTTTGTTTCCCGGCTAATTCGGAAGCCGAGTGCTTCCAGAACATTTCTTCGCTCTTGGTGATCCGTTTGCCATTGGGGAGAGGAGGAAGGTGAATCCAGGACGTAGCCAATTTTCTCCGAAAGATTTCCTGCCATGAGTGTAAAGACTTCCCGTAAGAAATGAGCTCCAAGCGAAGGGCATTCTGTTTCTTTCCATGGAAGCTCCCACAATACCAAATCAGTCGCTTGATTACTGCCAGGCAATGTCCAGAAGGCAAGACGACCAGTGATCTCACCTTGTACCTCCAGAATAAAGCACCAGTCCTGACGCATGGCTCCTCGTGCGAACATTTTGTCGAGGTAAGCAGCTATATCATCCCGAACGGATGCGGGGTGGTCCGGGAAGGCAAGAAATGCAGGTAAATCCTCCGAGTGGGTACGGCGAACGGTGATCATGCAAGTCATCTCTCCTTTGTAACTATCTAAGTTAATTTCGTTAGTTACAAAAGGATTTTACCAAAATGTTCTGTGAATCGTCAATCGCGGTCTTTGCAGGTAAAGAGGAAGGGGAGGGAGTAAACTGACCGCTCCCTCGTTTGCTCCAGTGTTATTCAATCAATACGCCCCGCGACCTGCCTATGATGCGGATGGCGCGATTCCACAGCAACTGGAGCTTTTTTCTCTGTAGGGGTCGCACATACAGATCAGGGCTTTTTAGATACGAACGCATGGGGATGACACGAAAGCGTATACGCCCTTGACTCATATAGCGTTGCGAAAACGTCGGGATGACCGAAATTTGCTCGAGTGAAATCTGATTCCTCTCATCCTTCTCGACAGTAAATCGCAGGATTGCTCCGCACTGAGATTGATCAAACGAGAGCATTTTCTCTGATGTGAAATTGCCCAAAGAATACGCGACTAGTGTTTGTCTCTTTGTTCCGTGAGCAGTCGTGATACTCGGGGTGACAACAGGCTGCAGCACATGAGGGTGAGCCCCGAGGATGACATCAGCTCCGTTGTCAAGCAGGCTTTGTACGAGATGTCGCTGGCGAGTCGTCGGTGTATAGCGGAATTCAATCCCAAAGTGAAGGGAGATGATCACAACATCGACGAGAGGACGGACTTTTCTCAGGTCGGATAATATCGTGTCAAGATGAAGAAGTCGGACCATCCATGGCGTATGAGCGGGGATCACCTGCTTGTTTGTCCCGTAGGTGTACGCAAGCATGGCGATGCGAATACCATTTACCTCCTTGATCAGGAAGGCATTTGCCTCCTCAAGGCTTCGATAGGTTCCGGTGTGAGCAAGCTTGTATCGATCCAAAACATCAAGGGTTCGGCATAGTCCGGTTACTCCGCCATCCAGACAGTGGTTATTCACTGTCGTCAATACGTCAAAGCCAGATGCTTTCAAGTCCCGAGCCAATTCATCCGGACAGTTGAAGCGAGGGTAACCGGTTCGTGCCGAACCGATTTGATAGGGCTGGGCCTTCCCGGAAAAGGTGGTTTCTAAATTGCCAATCGTGAGATCTGCCGCTGAAAGAATCGGTGTCACGGGGTGAAACATATCCGTAAAAGAGAATTGATCTGTACCAGGCAGTCTGGCAGTTGCCACCTGCTCTTTCCACATCAGGATGTCGCCTACAGCGGCGATGGTGGCCTTCTTTTTCATTCGCTTCACCTCCCTTGCTACTCTATTCCAGAAGTCGTCCGTCTGATTTGGATAGTAGCGGAACGTTTTCATAGATAATGGTCTATACAGGCTGTCTATGTCGTTCATACAATAGGAAAGCTGATCGAGAGAAGAACGAGGCAAAGGGGTGATGCCCGTGAAAAAGAAGAGAAGAGCTGATGTACCGGTAAAGACACTGATTCTCGACAAGCCGGTTATCGCCGTGACGGGAAGCGCAGGGAAGACCACAACAAAGGAAATGATCTACACCATCCTGAATCTACGCATGCCCACATATAAATCGATGTACAACAAGAACTTCCTGGGAAATACAAGAGCGCATACCAAAAGAATTCGGGACGAGCACAAGGCCGCAGTGCTTGAGTATGGAATTTATCGAAGTGGTCATTTGCGACAGCACTGCAAAATCATCCAGCCATCTATGGGAGTCATTACGAATATTGGCACGGCTCATATTGGAAATTTTGGCGGTGATGCTAGGAAGCTGGCGTTAGCAAAAACGGAGTTAATTCGTCACATGAAACCCACGGGAACCATTTTTCTGAATTGGGATTGTCCCTATTCTCGTGAGTTTATTCAACAGCCTTACCTGGGTTCGTTCACGGGAAAAATCGTGACATTTGGCAAGGAGCATGAGGCGGACTATAGGGCGGGGCGAACGAAAATAGAAGGCAATGGGTTTCGATTCGAATGTTCTTTGCGTGGAGAAAAGGAGTCATTTTTTGTTCCTATTCCTGGCGAGCATAATTTATACAACGCATTGGCTGCTATTGCAGTCGCACATACGATGGGGATTCCCGTCGATGACATTCGTCGCGGGTTAAGTCAGTTTCGCGGACAGCGAAAACGTCTTACTAGCTATCGACTCGCGAATAACATTCAGGTGCTGGATGATACCTTTAGTTCGAATCCGGATGCGGCCAAGGCTGCGATTGATGTGTTAAGCCAGGTTGGGCATACCACAAAGATCGCCGTGCTCGCCAGTATGCTGGAAATGGGTAAATACGACGTGAAAGGTCATGAGGATGTCGGGAAATATTTGAGTCAAAAAAATGTAGACTATTTATATACGCTGGGAAGTAGTGCTAGGTATATTGCAAGAGCAGCGATTCGCTCCGGATTTCCGGCAAATCGGGTGAGGCATTGCTTGAGTAAGGCAGGCTTGCATCGGCGTCTAGCAAAACAACTACAGCCAAATACAGCCTTTCTCGTAAAAGGATCGAATCGGTTGAAAATGGGAGAGACCGTTCAATTTTTGTGCAGGGTTACAGCCCATCGAAGTAATCGAAACACTGGGAAAGGATAAAAGAGTGGGGACGCCTGCGGGGTGGCGGACAAGGGATTTATATACAGGCTATTGCGGAAAAAATAGGTGAATGACGGCGGGCAAACGCACATACCATCTGTGCGTTTGCTGCATTTCCTATAGGGAGACTAGTAGGAGGTGACACGTCATGTCATATCAATTTCCCCCTGGCGGCCGAGATGGTTCTCCAGATTTTCCAGGCTCACCAGGCTCCCCTGGTTCCCCCGGTTCACCAGGAGGTTTTCCCCCTCCGCCACCAGGTCCTCCACCGAGTAGGACGCCAAGTGCACCGGGAGCAAGAGGATATGGGGGAACACGCCGGATTGATGCTGGCGGATTCTATCCCTGTTTATATCGTTACACGTACGTTTGGCTGAAAAATGGTCGCTCTTTCTGGTTTTACCCCGTCTATGTCAGTCGTCACTCTGTAACTGGATACCGCTGGACTGGATATCGTTGGGAGTATTACGGGACAGACTTGAATCGAATCGCCTATTTTACCTGCTAACCGGAATTTACAAGCAAAACGGCCATTCCTCGGGAGGATGGCCGCTTTATTTTGCGTTTCTTATTTTATGGAAAGTGAAAAATCTTTGTGATCATGAATGTCTCCCTTTTCTACATGGACCTTCACTGTATAATCCCCAGCAGTAGGGAACTGTGCGTTGCCTTCATACTGACCAGCCGCCGTTTCCGTTGCATCGACGAAGCTGTGCTTTTGGTCAGTTCCCCGCCAGAACTCGAACTTGACTGTCGCTTTGTCCAACGCTTTGTTCTCTTTCATGAGATGAACGGTGAGAGCAGTTGGTGTTGCTACTTGAATATTGTCGGCTGGAGAGAAATGATAATCAATGGTTTCCCCATTCGCGTGACCTGCTGCCCCATGATCATGTGACTGACCTGCGTCAGTTGGAGGTGCGGATGGCGTCGTCCCAGGCGTCTCACCAGCCTTACTGTTTACGGTAAAAGGTGTCTTCTGCATATTGTGGAAATCACGTGCTGTTACATGGTAGTAGACAAAATAAGAGCCTGGCTCGTTAATGATTTGTTGGGCCGTGTAAACACCGTCTCCTTTCAGCGAAGCCGGGATCGTTTCATGCTTTTCTTGCCCATCTTTCCACCATTCGAACTTCACTTCCTTGGCGTCATCCACGGGTTGGCCATCTTGCGTAACTTTAACGGAGAAGGTAACGGTGTCGCCCGCTACAAGCTCCTTTGGTTCCAATGTAAAGGCAGCTTCAACGGGAGCTCCGGGTTGAAAAGCTTGTTGCTCGTTCTCTTTTCCACAAGCGGCTAAAAGGAGCATAAGCATGGATAAGAGCAGAATCATCGTACGTTTCATATTGGATTACCCTTCCTTCTTCAATTTCAGCAGTTCCTGATAAATTTGTTCGGGATCGAAATCGTCACCCATGCCGAATTTTTGAATGACGGCATTGTTATCATCCACGAGATATGTACTCGATGTATGAGAGATAAATCCATCATCCATCTTATTGGCAAAAAAGCCAAGCGAATTTGTAACCGTTTTGATCGTTTCGTCATCACCCCGAAGCAGGGTCCAGCCTTGTTCTTGAATCCCCAACTGCTTGGCATAGTAGCGCATGACCTCAGGGGTGTCGTTTTGCGGATCAATCGTGATGGTCAAAAACTCAACGTCTTGCCCCATCAAGTTTGCTTCGAGCAAGCGCTTTTGCAACTGAACCATTTTTACCGTTGTCGTGGGACAAATATCCGGGCAACGGGTATAAATCAGCTCCACTAAGCGAAACGTTTTCTTTTGCGGTGCTAGCGAATAGGATTGTCCATCGATGGTTTGCAGAGTCACATCAGGTAATTTCGCCTGGGCGTTTTTGGGCCCGAACCAAACCCAAGAAGCGACAAGAGCAACAAGGACAAGGACGGGTAACAACAAGAGCAAACGTCGGATTCGGATAGCGGTAGCAGGGGCGATATTCACGTGTGTGTGGCGCCTCCTTTCTGATTCTTATTGGCTATGGTGTCATGAGGCCGTCCTCTTCCTGATTCTTTTCTTTTCGATACCAGGTAGAGAAGATGTAAGCCAGGACGACTCCATACGTTAGCTCCTGCATGAGCTTCATTACTATTCCGCCCAGTCGTTGATCCTCCAGAGGGAGCAGTGGAACGGCGAACATCGATTTGTCGATCGGCGTGGAAAAGAATGGAGCGCAGAGCATGGAAGGACCGTCTACATAGGTCGTATACAACGGTGTTGCTGAAAAAATAATCAGTGCGCATGCAGGCGTAATCAAAACACCGTTAGCAAAGATGTAGGCAAGCTTTTGCAGTTCGGACAGACGGTGAATTTCCGGTATCGGAGCGACAACGGGCATCCACATCAAAATCGCAGTCACCAGCAACAGTAAATGAATCAAATTATGCAGGGCCAAGTTGTTCATTGCCAAGTCTAAAATAACTGGCATATGGTAAAACGAGAACAGGGCATTGAACATGAGAATAGCAGGTATTGGGTGACTCGCTATGCGCATGAACAGCTTGAGCCCCCGACGATAGAACAGGCCGCGGATCAACCATGACGGGGTCCCTGCCAAGAGCAGCAAGGGCATTACGAGATAGAGTAACGATTGTTGCAGCATGTGGGCGCTAAACAAAAAATGCCCAGCCACGTTCAAAGGACTCCCCATACTAAAGTAAAAACCAATTAAGCCGAGAGTGAAAAAAATCTTTTGCTTTCGTGTAACAGGTGTGGAATCTTGAAAAGTTTGGCGTAATGGTCCGGTCAGCGAGAAATAAGCCAGACCGATCAAGAAGGTCAAAAGAATCAGCTCTGGATTCCATGTCGCCCGAAAGCCAAAGGTTTCAGTGAAATAAGCGAGGGTCATGCGATTACCTCCGTTTTCAAGGATTATCCCCAGTACTCATTATAGGCAAATAACTGGAAAAGCCTAATGACTCGTTCGGGCTATTTCTTCCAAGAGAACGGAATTCTTCACATATTTGTCACGTATGTCCAATATGAAAAGAGCCTCCCGCAAAGAATTGTGGGAGGCTACCAAATGTTATGATTTTTTCTGCTCTTCCAACCAAGCTTTCCATTCGCTTGCTTCACGTCCACCGACGAGTCGAGCTACTTCCTTGCCGCCCTTGTAATGAACGAGGGTCGGAGTGAATTCGATGTTGTATTCACCATAGCTGGCGTTAAATTCTAGCAAATTGAGCTTTTTCATATCGATGTCCAAGCTTTTCACGATCGGTACAAGGACGGGGGTAGTTGCTTTGCAATGCTCACAAACCGGGCTGTAAAAGTAAACAAACGCGTCTTCCTGATTATCGAGCTTACCTTTGAGCTCATTTGGCATAATGAGATTATCGTACAGCGGGTCACTCAATTGTTCGAGAGTAGCGGGGTGCAAATTGGCTTTACCATAAGGGTTTCCTTCCGCAAGCTGACGGTTCGAAATGTCAGAGTACACGATCGCACCGATCAGGATCGCAGCCACAAGGATGGATAGAAAGATGACTTTTTTCATGAATCATTTCTCCTTTGCATTTTTCATAACGATGACAAGCAGGATGCTGATCAAGGTGAAGGCAATGAGAGCAAGGAACGGAATCGTGATAAAGCCTAGCCAGTTAATATAGTCCGTGTTGCATGGCACAATGCCGCAAGCGCTACCCAGATCTTGCAGGGCAGGTATTTTTTGAATCGAGTAATGATACAGCGATGTGAGTCCTCCTATGATGGAGAGAATCAAGGCGTACGACGCGATTTTGTCATCTTTCTTCGCGGTGGCCACTCCGAGTAAGATGACGAGCGGGTACATCAAGATTCGCTGGTACCAGCACAGGTCACACGGTATGTACTTTAACACCTCTGAAAAAAACAAACTGCCTCCTGTTGCGATCAGGGAGACTCCCCAAGCGGCAAACATGGCTTGTTCCACGATTTGCTGACGTTTCATATAAACACCTCGTCCATATCTTAACATATTACAAATCGAAAGTAGATTATAAAAAGTAATAATTTGTTGAACGAATGGGCTTGTCTCCCGCATCATACTGGATGCACTACCCGATGCGCTTGCAGCGGGTAGGAGCACCAGTGCGAAAGCCCCCAGTTTTCCCGAGCACGATCAGTAGACCCGTACTTGTGGAGAGGATTGCCTATCCCGAATCGGTACGAACATGGTTTGAAGAGAAGGCCATTCGACGAGCATGACACCTCGCCAATATCCTGCGCCACCATCAATACCGACGATGTTGTCTCTGCGCCAAGGACCGCTGCCTGTGTATTCAGGCAATCCGGGAACAGGGGTATGGCCAAAGATGACAGGGAGTTCTCCATCATAATAAAGAAAAAAAGGCTCGCGAATCCATAGTAAATCTTGCGGATTTTGATCCTGCAAGGGGATGCCGGGTCGAATGCCTGCGTGTACCAAAAGTGCGGCTGGTGCTCCTGTTCGCGGATCGGCTGGCAGCTCTATATACAAAGGAAGAGACGACAAGGTTGGCAAGGTTGTTGGATAGCGAGAAAGGATGAATTGCCGCGCTTCTTCTTGTTCCTGCAAAGAAGGTGTCCGGTTGAGAAAAGCTCGCCGAAGAGGGTGATTCCCTAAGAAAGAACGTATGGTGGCATCGCCGCCATTGTAGCGCAGGTATAACTCCGGATTGCCGTTTCCAGACAGCCAATCCTCCAACATTTGCTCGTGGTTGCCTTTTATGAGATAGATTTGGTTCGGATACGCCTGCCGAAGAGTGAGTAGATCGAGCAATACTTCCTTTGATTCAGGTCCTCGATCGATCATGTCCCCCAATACGTACAGACGATCACCAGCTTGGGGCGAGAAGGAAACGTCCCGCAGCGCCTTTTGAAAAGCCTGATTCTGACCATGTATGTCCGAGACTAAATAAGTAGTCAAACAAGATCACCCTCCTCGAGTACCCGTTATGCCTTTTAGTAGGATATGTTTGTGTAAAGGGGAGGGTGAAAGGTGTGTCCCTTTCTCGATGGAATAGATGGGTGCACATATTTTGTGAACGAGAATAGAGATGCATAATGAGTCAAATACCCATATAGTGGGAGGATCAACTACAGATGGCTACTTCCTATCGCGACTATACATCGCCTAATACGCAGTTCACGTACGATCTGAGGAATAATCTGTTTTTCAAAAAGGACGATCGGAATTTTATCGATTCCCTGGGGATCGCACAATTAAATACATTGGGCAACAATTCGCTGCTGGATATTTTCCTGACAACGGGAAATGTAGTCGAGCCACACATTCATCAAAATGCAGCGGAGCTGGTGTATTGTATCGCTGGTGAGGCCATTGTGTCCTTAATCAATCCTTTTACCAATCAATTGCTCAACTACCATATTAAACCGAGACAAGTTGCCAATATCCCGCAGGGCTGGTGGCATTATGAAATGGCTTTGACAGACGATACGCATCTACTGGCTATTTTTGATGCGCCTGTTCCTGAGGTGATCTTTGGCTCCGATATTTTGCGGTTGACACCAGCAAGTGTGTGGGCACATACGTATTGTTTAGACGAAGCAAAGGTAAAAGAAACATTTGCGCCTCTTACCCAAACAGTCGTGATTGGCCCGCCTGTAGGATGTCAGCAGCAGGGGCAGTTGCCAGCTAGAGCAGCCTCAAGCCAGTACCCGTCCTATGGCTACTCGAGTCAGTTGCCAGACAGTTACGGTTATTACGATGCCTACTATGTGCAGCAGGGTGGGTATGGACAGCACCCAGTCTATCAACAGCCGACGGGATATCCGTCACAACCCGTTTATCCATCCTACTGAATGGAAAGACAGATGGTGTCCTGATGGGCAGGTCTCCCAATTCCGGCATTCTTCTATTACAATCAGGAGAAGAACAATTTCAAAGAAGAAGGGGAGACCATGATGGATCATCTGGCACACTGGTTGCGGACATCTTCCTATACAGTTGTATTCACCGGAGCAGGCATGTCGACAGAGAGTGGCTTGCCTGATTTTCGTTCACAGTCTGGGCTTTGGCGCGGTAAAGATCCGATGCAACTCGCGAGTACTCGCGCGATGATGGAGAATCGGGAAGCGTTTGTGGAATTTTATCAGATGCGCATTCAAGGACTGCTGTCATGCAAGCCACACGCCGGACATGAATGCTTAGCTGAATGGGAGCGGCGTGGATTGGTTCATGGGATCATTACACAAAATGTAGACGGCTTTCATCAAGCGGCGGGAAGCTTGGCTGTAGCCGAACTCCATGGCTCCCTTGCGAAAATCCGCTGTCTTGCCTGCGGGACCGAGTATGCCAATACACGCTATCTACAGGAACAAGGGACGATTTGCGCATGCGGAGGATTTTTGCGTCCGGGTGTTGTCCTGTTTGGCGAATCTTTGCCGCAATCGCAAGTCGATCAGGCCATCTCGTGGACCGAACAAGCCGATTTGTTCATCGTATTAGGCTCTTCGCTTACCGTGAGTCCGGCCAATTGGTTTCCGCAGCATGCAAAAGAAAGAGGAGCCAAACTGGTCATTGTCAATCAGGAACCAACCCCATTGGATGCGTGGGCAGATGAGGTCATCCAAAATGAACGGATCGGCGACGTGCTGCAAAGAGTAGGACAGTCCTTAGGAGAATAAAAGCAGGCGTGCTCGATGAAAAGAGTACGCTTCTTCTGTTTGGACTCGTTGACATGTCTTATGGTTGGTGACGCTTCCTATTTTATTTTTATACAGGTGTCATTATTACTTAATATTCAATATTTTACCATTAATGAGACGTCATTCCAATATTTTGCTCGATCCATTTGAATCACCCTAGAGCTTGCGCGAAAAACATGATACCATCGAGTGTAAGATTTATATGGCTTCTCGATAAGCAAATAGAAAAGTACAGGTGACGTTCATGCAAATATTATCAGTAGAAAACCTCTCCAAAGGTTATGGAGAAAAAGTATTGTTTGATAACATTTCCTTTCATATTGCCGAGCAAGAGCGAATTGGTCTGATCGGTGTCAATGGTACGGGAAAATCCTCGCTCTTGAAAATCGTGGCGGGCTTGGATACTGCCGATAGCGGGAAAATTGTTCACGCGAATCATTTCCATGTGGAGTATTTACCGCAAAATCCCGATTTTGACGAAAGCTCCACGATACTGGAACAAGTATTTTATGGTGATTCTCCGCTCATTCAGCTTTTGCGTGATTATGAAACAGCGCTTGAGGCTGTTCAGGAAACGCCAGACGATGAGAAAAAGCAGGCGCGATTGTTTGCTGTTCAAAACAGGATGGATGCGGCTGACGCGTGGGAGAGCAATACGCAAGCCAAAATGATTCTGACCAAGCTGGGCCTGCACAATTTCTCACAAAAGGTAGGAGAGCTCTCTGGTGGACAAAAAAAGCGGGTAGCAATGGCGCGTGCTTTGATCCAACCAGCAGACCTGCTCATTTTGGATGAGCCTACGAACCATATTGACAATGAGACAGTAGAGTGGCTGGAAGAGTATTTGTCCCGCTACAAGGGTGCTTTGCTGCTCGTCACCCATGATCGTTACTTCCTGGATCGCGTGACAAACCGCACGTTTGAGCTGGATCGCGGCAAACTGTACAGCTATGAAGGCAACTATGCGATGTTCCTGGAGAAAAAGGCGGAGCGTGAAGAAAACGAAGCGGCCGTTGAGAGCAAACGGCAAAATTTGCTTCGTCGTGAGCTGGCATGGCTTCGTCGTGGAGCAAAAGCACGGACAACCAAACAAAAGGCACGTGTGCAACGGGCTGAAGAGTTGCGAGATAAAGTAGTAGATGGACCTGCTGCCAAAATGGAAATGGCACTCGGGGCCAGCCGTCTCGGCAAAAAGGTGATCGAGCTTACGAACATCCATAAGGCGTACGGTGAGCGAAAACTGATTAACGATTTCAGCTATATTGTCCTGCCGGGTGATCGTGTGGGGATTATCGGGCCAAACGGAAGTGGGAAAACGACTCTCTTGAACATGCTTGCAGGAAGAATTCAACCGGATAGCGGTTCATTGGAGATCGGGACGACTGTTAAAATCGCCTACTACACGCAGGACAATGTCGAGATGGACGAAAAGCTGCGCGTCATCGAATATGTAAAGGAAGCAGCAGAGGTCATTCAGACAAGCAATGGCGAGTCGATCACGGCTTCACAAATGCTGGAGCGGTTCCTGTTTTCGCCGCATATGCAATGGACACCGATTTCCCGCCTGTCTGGGGGAGAACGTCGTCGTCTCTATCTGCTCCGTACGCTGATGGGAGAGCCGAATGTGCTGTTTTTAGATGAGCCTACGAATGACTTGGATATTCAAACGCTCAGTATTTTGGAAGACTATCTCGAGCAGTTCCCGGGCGCAGTCATCACGGTATCGCATGACCGCTATTTCCTTGATCGTACTGTTGACCATTTGTTTGCTTTTGAGGGGCAAGGAAACATCCGTCATTACTATGGCAACTACTCCGAGTACCTGGAAGAAAGACGCCAGGAAAAAGCAACACAGGTGCAAGAAGCGGATCAACAGGCAGAAAAGACGCAAAGCAACAGCGGGGCTAATCGCGGCAACAACCGCACACGCAAGCTGTCTTACAAGGATCAGAAGGAATGGGATGCGATTGAAGGCAAGATCGCGGCTTTGGAAGAGCGCAGCGTCCAGCTAAAGCAAGAGATTGCTGCGTCTGGCAGCGATTACGGCAAAATTGAAAAGCTCTATGCAGAAGAACAGCAAGTGGCGGCAGAGCTCGAAGCCACCATTGAGCGCTGGGCGGAATTATCTGCACTGGTAGAGGAATTGGAGCAAGGGAAATAATTAGTGACGTAGCCAGTAATTGAGGGCTGGGAATGCGACGCATCCACCTGTAGACTAGAGTAGATTACTAGAGTAGAGGAGTCGCTGTCGTTGCCTGCCTATAAGTTAGACCCGGAATGGGTTATGTCTTACCTAGAGCTGCAAGAACATCAGCTCTCTTCCGAAATGCATCCAGAGGATAAAGAAGTGATCATGAACAAGATCAGGGAAATGACGTTATCGATCATGTACAAGCAAGCGAGAAGATTTCTTGTATACTTGGAATCGGATGAAACGGAAGCAGATAGAACGAAAAAGACTCATCTTATGTAAAGAAGACCCGCCTTGGATAAAAAAGAGGCGGGTCTTTTCATGTTTATGTTTATTGCTGTCTGATTCGAACAGGCGTACCGATGGGCACGATTTTTGCCAGAGCATTCACGTCCTCATTGTACATGCGAATACAGCCGTGAGATACATACTTGCCGATAGAGGAAGGATTGTTCGTGCCGTGAATGCCGTAGTGTGGCTTGCTCAGTCCCATCCAGATGGTGCCGAATACACTTAAAGGACCCCCTGGATAGGAGTTCGGATAGGGGACTTTGTTGATGATGGTAAAATCCCCTCGTGGTGTCGATGTGGCAATTTTGCCCAAGGCAACAGGATAAGAGCGGATGAGTTGGTTCCCATCGAATAGATCGAGACGTAACCTCGCAATCGAGATGCGGATGTTGTAGGACGGCAGCTTCTTCACCTCCCAGCACAAACGATACGAAATGCCGCTCTTACCATCTTATGAAAACCAACGGAACCGGTACCTTTTCTCTCGTGATTAATGTAGCTTGAAATCTAACGAAAACGTATCCGGATAGCGCAGGCCGTCACGATAGAACAAGGTTCGCACCCAGACGTACATCCGTAAAGGAATGGAAGGAAAGACGATGGCCAGCTTACCTTCTTCCAGGACAGGCAAATCGAGCGGGGATTGAATTTCATAAGGGACTCCTTCTTGATCAAGCAACGTTTTGTAATGTTGGGCCTCGCTCCAGCTAACAGGATAATAAAATGATTTTTCCATCAAATTCCAACACCTTTCCAGGTTTCACTGCTTACCATTGTATGTAAAACATTTGAGATAAAAAAAGAAACAAACGCCACAGTCATTGAAAAATAGGCAGTCCAATTGAGGTTTCTAAAGTGTCGTCTAGGCAAAAAACGTCATGATTTTCCCAGAAAATGCGTGTAAAGTGGAAGTAAGCACAAACTGGAGGGACACGGGAATGAAGCAGACACACTTGCACTTTAACATGCAAATAGGCAGGAAAAAGCCAGTGAGTGTAAACAACACAGAGACGGCCTGTCCTTTTTGTGATCGAAACAGTCTTACAGACGTTTTGGAGCAGCGGGGCTCCATGATTTGGCTCAAGAACAAATTCCCCGTCTTGGAGGATACGCATCAGACTGTTTTGATTGAGACGGATGAATGTCAAGGGGATTGGTCTGTCTATTCCAAAGAGCATGTACGAGCATTGCTGGCATTCGGGACAGAGAAGTGGCTTGAAATGGAGCAAAGCAATTCTTATCGTTCCGTCCTGTTTTTCAAAAACCACGGCCCGTATTCCGGGGGGAGCATCCGTCATCCACACATGCAGATCGTCGGATTACATGACTACAACTATTTGGATCAGGTAAAAGACAGTGATTTTATTGGCATAACCATCGATCAGGAGGCGGGGATTGAATGCAATCTTTCTACGCATCCGCGTGCAGGTTTTTTTGAATACAATGTCATTCTATCAGACTTTGATCAATTGCCGAAAATGGCAGACTACTTACAAATTTTAGCACATTGGGTACTGACTCATGTCAATCCGCGTAACCAAAGCTACAATTTTTTCTTTTACCATTGGGGAGAAAAGCTGATCGCTAAAGTAGTTCCGAGGTTTGTTACCTCGCCACTTTACGTAGGCTATTCGATTCCGCAGGTCGCCAATAATTTGGAAGATATGGTGGCTGAATTGCAACGACGATACTTCTAATCATAGAAGGGGTGCTTACGCGATGACGTATACGATCACGGCAAGAAAAACACTCACCTCAGAAGAACTGGCACAGATTAAAGAATTGGTTGCGATTTGCAATGAGCAGGATGGGCTTGATCTCAAAGTAAACCCGGGTATGCTGGAAAAGCGTTCGGGAGAGCATGAAGAAGACTTTGTATGTTATGCGGATGGAAAGCTGGTTGGCTTTCTAGGGCTCTACGTGTTTCATGGCGGTGAGGCAGAAGTGAGCGGTATGGTCCATCCAGCCTACAGAAGAAAAGGCATATTCACAGCGTTGCAAGCACAAGCCGCAGATGCATGCAACCGAAGAGGCATTCCGTCGCAGTTGTTTATCATTCAGCGAGATTCGCAAAGCGGCAAGTCATATATGGAGCGAATCGGCGGGGCGTATCAATTCTCGGAATATTGGATGGATTTAGGGGAGAAACAAAGAGCAACGGTTTCAGGAAACGTACTGCTTCGACCGGAGATCGCCAGTGACTACGAAACATTGATTTGGCTGAACGTCCACGGTTTTCAAATGGAGGAAGAACGTGCAAGGGAAATGGCCGAAAACATGGCGGGTGATCCCAAATCCACCACGTATTTAATGATTGTCGATGATAAGGCCATTGGCAAAATAAGCGTGAACAAGGATGAGAGCAAGGCGTTTATTTATGGATTTTGTGTCCACCCAGATCACCAAGGGAAAGGATATGGACGCCAGGCTTTGGCACAAACAATCGAGATGCTGGTGGAAGAGGGATGTCCGCAAGTATCACTGGAGGTAGCCTGTGAAAACAGCAGTGCTTTGGGGCTGTATGAATCATGCGGCTTTTTTGTAAAGTCGGCCAATGATTACTACAAGCTGGCGTTGTAGGTTGCAAACTGCTTTTGAGCATCGCTCAGGTTGGAAAACATATCAGGATACATGCTACGATAGAAGAGAAAGCAAGTGCGCTGTAAAAAGGAGTGACTCACTATGAAACTGTTGTCCATCGAACCGACGCCGAGTCCAAACGTCATGAAGCTGAATGTAGACGAGCGTTTGCCGGATGGGGTCCAACATGTCTATACAAAGAAAGATGCGAGTAAAGCACCAGAACTCATGAACAAGCTTTTGGAGATCGATGGGGTTACCTCCATTTTTCATACGGCAGATTTTCTCGCGCTGGAGCGAAAGTCCAATGCAGACTGGCAGCGTATTTTGACTGTCGCGCGTGAGGTTTTGCAAGCAGGTGCAGGAGCGGCTGTTCCTGACATGTCTGCGGAGGAAGCGGGGGCATTCGGAGAGGCGCAAGTGTACATTCAAATGTTCCGCGGGGTACCGATGCAGGTCAAGGTGACTATGGGAACGGAGCAGATTCGTGCAGCGCTGCCAGAGCGTTTTGGACAGGCAGCCGTGCGTGCAGGCTCTGCGTCGCCCAATCTCATTATGGAACGAAAATGGGTCGAGCATGGCGTGCGCTATGGCGATTTGCGCGAGATTGGCGAGGAGGTCGCATTGGAAGTCGATGCCTCCTATCCAGAGAGCCGTGTGGAAGAAATCGTGGAACAGGCCATGGCGCTTGGTCCCGGGGAAACCCCAGAGCCAGTCGTGCGTGAAAAGAAAGTCGTTACCCTGGAGATGCTCGATGATCCAGATTGGCAAAAAAGATATGAAGCGCTGGATCGAATGGAGCCTACTGAAGAGGATTTGCCTGTTTTGGAAAAAGCGCTTCGTGATAGCAAACCGTCGATTCGCAGGCTGGCGGTTGTGTATCTCGGCATGATTGGAGGCGATGATGTCTTCCCGCTGCTGTTTGAAGCGCTCCGCGATGATTCCGTCTCTGTACGACGCACAGCAGGCGATACCTTGTCCGACTTGGGGGACACGCGCGCGATTCTACCGATGTGTGAAGCGTTGAAGGATAAAAACAAGCTGGTACGCTGGCGTGCTGCTCGCTACTTGTTTGAGGTGGGGGATGAAACGGCCTTGGACGCTTTGCGTACCGCACAGAACGATCCTGAGTTTGAGGTCAGCTTGCAGGTTCAGATGGCCGTGCAGCGCATTGAAAGCGGCGAGGCGGCTAGTGGTACCGTTTGGCAGCAAATGACTCGCCGAAACGAGTAGTTCACTGCTTCCAGTTGCGCAAGAGCCCTCTATCAAGCAGATTACTGCGATAGAGGGCTTTTTTTGACGTGTTTTCGTTGGCTGGATATACAGCGGATAGCGGGGCATACTGCTTCAAGAAGAGCGGTCAACAAGTTGGTTCATTAGGTAAATATTGGTATAAGTCAGTATAAAAATAGACACAGTTCAATAATAGTTGACTTCCACCTTATCCATCCCTTAGACTAGGATAGGGTTTAGCTTATGTATTCAACATCGCTAGTGCGTAGGGGAGATTGTGTATGACAACCAATCACTATGACGTTGTTATTGTAGGTGGGGGACTAGCTGGTCTTTCCAGTGCCGCCTACCTGTCGTCGAAAGGCAAAAAAGTTGCAGTTTTGGAACGCGGTCAATTGGGTGGACGTGCCGTTACACTGAAGATCAAAGGATTTAACTTCAACTTCGGTGCCCACGCCATTTATGCTCGCGACAGCTCCGTTTTGAGAACGTTTGAAAAAGAATTGGGTCTGAACATCGATTGGCAGGATTTCAATCCGACAAAAGCCAAGTACGATATTGGTAGCGATCTGACTGCAGTTCCAGCGAATGTACAAGGACTTTTCCAAACGAAGCTCTTAAAAGGTATGGACAAAGTATTGTTCACGTTTGAGATTTTGAAAACGATGCTAAAAATGGAGAAAGGCCATCCACATATGTCGATTCAAAAGTGGATGGAGAAAAAGCAAGTCAACGAAGAAGTGCGAGAAATGATGTTGACGCTTGCCTCTTCCAACTTCTTCACACGTGAGCCTGAAAAGATTCCTTCTGACGTTTTCTTTTCTTACTACAGCCGTTTGTTTACAACGAATAAACCGGTAGCATATATCGGTGGCGGCTGGCAAGCATTGATCAATGAATTCGTGCGTGTGATTGAAGCAAACCAGGGTACGATTCTGATCAAAACCAAAGTAGAAAAGTTCCAAGTAGAGAATGATCGTGTGGTTGGAGTGGTGACACCGGAGGGCGAATTTACGGCGGATGAATTTATTTGCTGTATTCCGCCGAAGGAGATGGCGAAGGTCTTTGCGGAGACGCGCCTGGAACATGCGGTTGCACAGCATGCTGAATACGAGCCAACGGTTGTTATGGTGTATGACATTGGCTTGAAAGAGCGAATTGATGTACCGTTCTCCTACATCTACGAAAAAGCAAACAATATTTTCATTACCGATATTTCGTATTATGACCGTACTTGTGTACCTGAAGGCGGGCAGTTGTTGCAGGCGACTGCTTACATGCGTCAGGATGAAGTAGGGAACAAGGAAGCGGCAGAAATCCGCAAACAAGAGATTGAAAACCTGTATGACAAGCATTTCCCAGGCTGGCGTGAGCAACTGGTTGTGCCGCGCGTTTCTGCTCGTGCAGTCGTACAGGAGATCAAGTGGACCATGAATCAGAAGCCAATGCCGATTTTCATGCCGGATTACCGCAACCTGTTCTTCGCGGGTGACTGGTGTGAAGGCCAAGGTCAACTGTCTGAGCTGTCTTTCTCTAGCGCGATGAACGTTGCCAAGCTGATTTTGGAAAAAGAATAAGTCGATGACGAGCGGGTGTTCCTTGGAGAAAGGAATACCTGCTTGTTTTTTCTCATTCAACGTTTTAAAGAAAAAAGCCCGCCAATGGAGATGGCAGGCCACATGGATTACCCTTTCTGACTATATACGTGATAAACGAGATGGCCGATTTGCGCCATGACCTCGGCAGCATCCTTTTGCTCGAGTCCCTTGTTTAAAATGGACAAGGTAACAGCATGAGAACCGATGTAGAGGATGCCGACATCATGCGTGATTTTGGTCACAGAGCCAGTCTTGTTGGCGAATTCCCATTTCGGAATCATCCCGATCACATCACCGTCTGGGTCAGGCAAAAGGAAGGGGATGCGGTCACGGTGCTGCTGAGTCTTCAAGATGTCGACCATTTTCAAACAACTGTCGTAGGAGATCACTTTTCCTGTTGCCAAATATCGGAGGTGGCTTCCCATGTCTTTTGCCGTCACCTCATTGTAACCTTCCAATTCGGCTGGGACGACCATGAGCTTGTTGTAGAAGTGACTGTTTGTCATTTCTGTTTTTTGCATCGCATTGCGAATGCTCTCTGTTCCGACGAGATCAATCATCATGTTCGTCGCCGTATTGTCACTTTGGATGATCATAAGGGTAACCAGGTCGCGAATCGTAAATTCAGTGCCGGGAGTCATATGCTGAAGAACACCTGCACCGCCAACGAGATCCTCTGTACGCAGCCTGATCTTGTCCTCTAAGGCAAACTTACCTGCGTACGCCTCTGCAAAAACCGCTGTCATGATTGGGACTTTAATCACACTGGCTGCGTAGAAGCGTTGATTTTCGTTGATGGATAATGTTTCACCGGTTTGCAAATCTTCGAAAAAGATTCCCCATTCTCCTCCAGCGTCCTTGATCAGGCTGGATATTTGGGCAAAAAGACTGGATAACATGTAGACCCATCTCCTTTTGTTTCGATGTAGACAAAATTTTCTCAAGATAATATTATTTAGTCATGCTCCTAACAATCAAGAAGAATTATTCCTAAGATGGGGGTTTTGCTGTTGCATAAGTGGAAGAAATTATCATTTTGTGCTGTTCTGTTAACCAGTTTAGCATTCGCAGGTTGTGGAACACCGCAAGCAAGCACCACGGGGGAGACGACAGGTGCAAAGCAGGAGCAGAGTAGCGCCCCCCAAACGATGCAGGTCAACCTGAATTCAGGTGAGCCAAGCACGATCGACCCTGGACTGGCAGAAGATATCCCTTCGATGTCTGTTGCCCGTGCAGCATTTGATGGCCTCCTGCGCTTGAATGAAAAGGGCGAGCTGAAAGAGGCGGTTGCAGAGAAGTACGAGGTTTCCGCTGATGGTCTCACGTACACCTTCCATCTGCGGGAGTCCAAATGGACCAATGGAGATCCGGTTACCGCTCATGACTTCGAGTATGCATGGAAACGGGTTCTCGACCCGAAAACCGCTTCCGGTTACGCGTACCAGATGTACTATTTGAAAAATGGGCAAGCCTTTAACGCCAACAAGGCAAAAGCCGAAGATGTCGGCGTGAAGGCAACAGACGACAAGACACTGGTTGTTACGCTGGAAAACCCGGCACCGTTTTTCCCGGAATTGGTTGCATCCGTCACCTATTTCCCGGTCAATAAAAAAGCGGTTGAGGGAAACAAAGAATGGGCTTCGAAGCCAGAGACGTACATTACAAACGGGCCATTTAGCTTGAAAAATTGGGAGCACAAATCAAAGATCGAATTCGAAAAGAGCGATTCTTACTGGGATAAGGACGCTGTCAAATTGTCCAAGCTGACCTTAAATATGATCGAGGATGCCAATACGGAGCTATCGATGTTTGAAAAAGGTGATCTGGATTGGGCAGGCTCACCACTAGGCGATTTGCCACTGGATGCGCTGGATGCGCTGAAGGAATCCGGAAAGATGCAAGCTCAAGCGACAGCGGGTACGTACTGGTACATTTTCAATACGACGCAAAAGCCGTTTGACAACAAAAAGATTCGTCAGGCATTTGCTACGGCAGTCAATCGTCAGGAAATCTCCGATAATGTCGTACCATACAAGAGCACGCCAGCGACGGGAATTCTCCCGCCAACCATGGCACTCACACCAGAGGGCTATATCAAAGACGGCGATGTAGAGACCGCGAAGAAGCTCTTGGCAGAAGGCATGAAAGAAGCGGGGATCAAAGAGTTGCCACCGATCACGATTGCATACAATACGTCAGAGGTCAATTCGCGAATTGCGACAGTCATTCAGGATCAATGGCGCAAAGCATTCGGCATCGAAGTCAAACTGGTAAACAAAGAGAACAAGGTTCACCGTGAGGACATGAAGCAAGGAAACTTCACCATCGGTCGTGGTAGCTGGATTGGCGATTTCAACGATCCGATCAACTTCCTGGAAGTCTTCAAGGGGGGACTGAATACATCCAAATGGGAAAACAAGGAGTTCCTCGATTTGCTCGCACAGTCTGCCAAAGAAGGGGATGTAGCGAAGCGCAAGGAAATCCTCAAGAAAGCTGAACAAATCGTCATGGATGAAATGCCTGCGTTGCCAATCTACTATTTCACCTACGCATGGGTGAAGCAGGATAGCGTAAAAGATGTGGTAGTAGATGCACTGGGCTTCATCGACTTCAAGTACGCTTCCAATCAAAAGTAATCATGAGTCTATAAGGGAGTGACTGGCGTGCGTCCGATCATTGGTGTGGCATGTACGAAAATGTATTTTCCGAAGAACGATCTCGACCAGTTTTTCTATGTAGGTTCAGGCTATGTGAACGGAATTGCGCGCAGTGGCGGTACTCCACTGATCTTGCCACTGCTGACGATTCAGGATGCTCCGTTTCGTGAGATGATCGAATCGCTGGACGGCTTGATACTGTCCGGCGGTGAAGATCCTGCGCCGCATTTGTACGGCGAAGATCCGCTACAAGGGCTGGGCGATATCAATTACGAAAGAGACATCACGGAGCTTGAGATTATCAAGATTGCGCTGGAGCTGAAAAAGCCAATCCTGGGCATTTGCCGCGGGATGCAAATTTTGAATGTGGCGTGTGGCGGCACCCTCATTCAAGATATCCCGAGCCAAGTACCAGGAGCGTTACAGCATGCGCAGAAGGGTTCACGGCAATACGGGGCACACAAGATTACGCTGCAACCTGGCTTTGTAGCGGATGCTCTTGGAAAGACAGAGGTGCTTGTGAACACTTCTCACCACCAAGCAGTCAAAGACATAGCACCGGGCTTCAAAGTCACAGGATGCGCGGCTGACGGTGTGATTGAGGCGATAGAAAGCCTCGACGGGCTACATGTAGGCGTACAGTGGCATCCAGAGCGGATGTGGGCACACGACGACGACATGTTGAAGATTGCCGAGGCATTTGTTGCCCGGATAAAGCAGTTGAAGCTGCAAGCGACTAACTAGAATAGAAATGTGAGAAACCGTTCTGGGATTGCCTGGAGCGGTTTTTTGCATGCAGGAAGACTCTGCGATGGTAGAGCCTCGCGTATCGCAGCGGATACGAGGAGGTTTTCAGTGTTAGCGTGGTGAAACAAGGATAAATGACAGGCAGAATCGAACTTCACGTAAGAGAATGGATTTTCGTGAGGTGAGTTTTTGAAGAAAATAATTGTTGTTATTGTGCTTTTTCTACTCGTTTTTCCAAGGTTCCTCTTCGCAGAGTATTTTGCTGAACGCGAAATGAAAATGGTAACCACAAGCTATTATCAAGCGTTTATCGATGAAGACTATGAAAAAGCATTCCACACCCTTTTTCTTTATGATGTTGCGGAGGGTAAGCATCCAACTGATGGCACGACATTAAGTGACCAGGAAGCGAAAGAATTTTACATGAAAAAGATCGCTTTCTTAAAAGCTCATCATTACAAACTTAACGATTATGAGATCAAAAAGATTAGATACGAAGATGGGCATACCGCCTTTCTTGAAATGCAGCTTGAAGTTGAGCATGATGGACAAAAATTTCAATATGCGGAAACCGTACATGTATGGAACGAAAAGGTATGGATTATGGGGGAGGAGGACGATCCGTTCAGAACGTATCGGGATGGGAAGATGAAATTTCCGCTAGCTCCAGTAAACTAAGCATAGAGGTGAGAGAAATGTTAAAGGTCGGAGACTCGGCTCCCGTCTTTACGGCGGAGAGCACAAAAGGAACCATTGATCTTAGGGATCACATCGGCAAAGAAAATATCGTCCTCATCTTCTATCCTGGAGATGATACCCCGATTTGCACGAAGCAGTTATGTGCGGTTCAGGATCACTACACCAAAATCGAACAAGCAAACACAGTCGTTTTTGGCGTCAATCCTGGTGGTATGGACAAGAAGCGCTCGTTTGCTGATAAGTTCCGTTATGAATTTCCATTAATCGTGGATGAAGACGAATCGATTCGAAAAGCATATGATGTCGGCAAGGTTCTTGGACTGTTTTTCCAGCAACGCATCGTGTACATGATAGGCAAAAATGGAAATATCATCTACGCCAAAAAAGGGAATCCACCAGTATCAGAGCTGCTACAGGTCATGGAAAGCCAAGTCTAGGACGTTCTCGCTTGCGTCAATGGAACAAAACAGGGATAATAGAAATGAGAATGTATGTTTGGTGGGTATCCCTATGAAAAAAATTCTTCACTTGGATATTGACGCATTTTTTGCGAGTGTAGAGCAGTTAGATCGCCCCGAATTGCGGGGGAAGCCGGTCATTGTTGGGGGAACTGGCAATCGCGGTGTCGTATCTACCTGCAGCTACGAGGCACGAAAATATGGTGTTCGCTCCGCAATGCCTGTCGCCATGGCGAGGAAAAAATGTCCGCAAGGCTTTTATTTGCCTGTACGCTATAGCCGTTATATCGAAAAATCTGCTGAGGTCAGGCAGATATTTACTTCTTATACAGAGAGTTATCAAACAGTGGGTCTAGACGAGGCTTATTTAGACGTGTCTCATTATGAGAATGCGGTACCCATCGCCCGCGATATTAAGAGGCGAATCAAACGGGAGACCGGACTTACTTGCAGCATCGGACTTTCCTACAATATGTCGTTGGCTAAGATTGCCAGTGATTTGAAAAAGCCGGATGCTTTTGTAATCATCCGACCTGAGCAAGCTTTGGATGTGCTGCGGTCGTTGCCAATTGGCACCTTGCATGGAGTTGGCAAAAAGTCGCAAGAGTTGCTCGCAAAAAAGGGGATTGAGACGGTAGAGGATTTTTGGCGGCTTTCACTCGATGAAGCCACTACATTATTTGGGAAGTTCGGTCGTTCCCTCTATTACCGGGCGAGAGGAGAAGACAATCGCGAAATCGAGATGGATCGGGCGCCAAAATCATTGAGCCGTGAAACGACACTGCCCTTTGATTTGTTTGACAGGGATGCGATTGCTCCGATTGCGACCTCCCTCTTGCGTGAGGTCGAAGAGGACATCCGCGAAGAAGGAGTCGAGCCCCAGACGATAACGCTCAAAATCAAGTACGCGGACTTTACCCAGCGGACCAAGCAGCATAAGGCTGTGACTGGAGCCAACTGGCAGGAGCTGTTGGACGATTTGCTCGACGCCTTTGACTATACAGCGGGCGTTCGATTGGTGGGCGTAGGCTTTTCGAATTTTGCCGAACAGCAAGGGGAGAGATACGAACAGCTCTCGATGTTTTCGTGGAAGCTGGGGAAGTAAGGGGGGAGAACGGTGGAGACAGAGAATGCCTATCATTGCTGTGCGACCTGTATTCATTTTCGCGTGGAGAAAGGTACGGGAGGAGTCAGCTATCGATGTTCTCGTCTAACCTATGAGACACGTCCGGACTATCGCTTCCAATGCTGGACTCCGACAGAGAAGGTCAAGCGACTGATGGAAGCACGTAAAAGTCAACGATAGCGACAAAAAGAGGCACCCCCTTCGTCAGTACCGACTAGGAGGTGCCTGTTCTATTCATTTGTCAGGTCGAGGACCATCACTTCCTCCGGTCCATCCATTTCGCCATTTGAGGTAAAGCCGAAAGACTCATACAGCTTGCGAGCGAACTCGTTTTCGGGATGAATGCTCAAGTAAATGCGCGTACAACTGTAGCGTCTGTACATTTCTTCAACGAGCATGTGCAGAAACTTTTTGGCGTAACCCTTACCCTGATGGTGACCATCAAGCATAAAGCGATCCAGCCAAATTCGGCCATTCTCTACTTCTATTCCGTGCATGGCATAACCGACAGCGATGTCCTTGTCATACAGACCGCATGATATCCATTCCGGTTCAAAACCCTATTGGGCGATGGAAAAAGCGTTGCTCTCGATGAAGGCCTGTTGACCTTCCGTTACAGTCAAACAGGCAATGTGGCGCCAATTTTCTTTCGTAATTTCACGAATAGACAAACTCACAATTTCATCTCGCTTTCATTCGTGTAAAGACGGGCGGATTTGCTTGCTTTTAATTGGACAAAAAGTAAAATGCCGAAGCCAAGGATGGACGCTGCCACGATTAGGAGGGAAGAGGACACAGGCAGTAAATCCGTCAAAATTCCCCCTGCAAGCGGGCCTGCAACCATTCCGATTCCGTGAAACATATTAAAGAGAGAGTATGCCGTGCCGTATGCGCCGCTTCCTCCTTGGTCAATGATGGCCCCCAACGTACCCAAGGTTGGCGATAAGGTAAAACCAATACTAGCCCCAACCAAGGCCATTGCGAGCATTGCCTGCCAGAGGGAGTCCGCCCACGCCAAAAGTGGCAGAAACACAGCCAGCGTCATGATTCCGCCAAACATGAGCTTATACGGATTCATGCGACTGGAAAGGGAGCCGGCAACTGGGGCGATCAGTCCGTATGCGAGTGTCATGACCCCAAACAAAAGACCAATCGTTGTCGGCGTCATGCTGAGTTTCTCTGTAAAAAATACGGGCAACGTCGGTTCCAGCAAACAAAGGGAAATCTCAGCCAACAATACGATTCCAGCGATAAAGATGACTTGTGGATTGCGGATGAATCCACCGACATGAAGCTTCTCACTGACAGTTCTCGTCGTGTCTTCCTTCAAGAACAAGTAGACCAGCACAATGTTGATCACGGTAAAGGCTGCTGCAGCCAGGAAAGGCATGCGATGGTCACTGATTTCAAACAACCATCCGCCAATCGGCGCTCCAAGCAATGTACCGGTCGAAATCGCCGTCAATGCAATTCCCATAACAGCTCCGCGCATTTTGGATGGAAACAAATCCGCCAAGAGGGCAAGGGCAGTTGGCCATGTAGCCGCAGCAGCAATACCTTGAACAAAACGAGCGGTAATCAGCAAGGCCATTGTCTCAGCGAAAGCAAACAATAACGTGGACGCGGCGAGACCGAGCAAGCCGATCAAAAGCATGGTCCGTCTGCCGATCCGATCAGATATCGGCCCGAAAATAGGGGTGGCAATGAGCATCGCGACGGCATAGCTACTAAACAGTACGCCCATCATGGTGGAGGAGGGCGCCAGCATTTCCGTAAAATAAGGAACAATCGGAATCAACAAGCTGTATAACAGCATGTCGATGAAAAGAATCAGGATGACAAACAAGAGTCCTATTCGTTGTTGTTTGGTCATTTGTGTAAAAATGGACATGATGGAACACCTCTTTACTATAAAAACTATTTTTGTTTTATTGGTTTTCTTGCGAATAGCGATATCGTGGTCTTTCCAAAGTTAGTGGAATGACCACGAGTCAATGTTACCTTTTATCCGCTGGTACCAATCCGAACAAGAGGACATCTACGATGGCGGAAAGCGCCTCTGAGACTGTAATCTGGTTTTTCGTGTAAAAGCGCAGATCAAGTGTGGAATTAAGGGCATCGACAATCACCTTCAACATGAGTGTAACGTTCATATTGACGATTTGTCCTTCTCGAATCCCCTGTTCGATGAGTACGCGAAGCGTCTGCCAATCCTCGGATAGAGAAGCCTCGACCTGGGCATATTGCTCAGGATAATATCGCTTCATCTGTTCGAGGATGCGCAAATCATAAAATTCATAGTGTGTCGGTAAAACCATCATGACGCCTTTGATTTTATCGATAAGAGAGAGACTGTCGTCTGCGAGAATTTGCTGTGTTTTTTCATCGCCCTCTTCAAAGGACTGCTGAATGATTGTTTCCAGAATTTCAACCTTGGATGAGAAGTGCTCGTATAACGTGCGTTTACTGATTCCGAGCCGCTTCGCCAAATCATCCATGGAAAATTTCATGCCTTTATCGCGAATCTCTTCAATAAAACCTTTCATGATCCGGTTTTTAATTGCAATCGACCCCCAGCCAAAACAACGGAATGGAAAACTATAAAAACAAAAATAGTTTTCTTGGTAACGCTATTTTACACAGGATGACAGAGCAATGCAAGTGGTGATCATGCTTTTTGTTTTGCAACCAAGTGGTCGATTATGGTATAGTAGGTGCCGAAATCGCGGTTGATTGCTTCACATCATTTGGAGGTGCCCCGTGTTTTTAGAGAAGCTGATGCCTAGTCAGTTCGTCGAATCAATCCATCACATTGACATAGATCAATTGAAACGAAATAACATCCGTGCGGTGATTACAGACTTGGATAATACCTTGGTGGAATGGGACAGGCCACATGCAACCGAGGAAGTCATCAACTGGCTTGCTCGCATGCATGAGGCAGGCATACAGGTCACTGTTGTCTCCAACAACAACAAGGAGCGTGTAGACCGCTTCTGTGCCCCCTTAAATCTCGGGTTTATTTATGCGGCCAAAAAGCCGACAAACCGTGCTTTTTTGCAGGCAGTGCGGCAGATGAATGTAACCATCGCTGAGACTGTTGTCATTGGCGATCAATTGTTTACCGATGTGCTGGGAGGAAATCGATTAGGATTTCATACGATCCTGGTTGTTCCTGTAGCCCAGACGGATGGTTTTTGGACGCGCTTTAATCGTCAGATGGAGCGTGTGGCCCTTATTTGGATGGAGAGGAAAGGAATGGTTTCGTGGAGGAGAAAAGCATGACGGAACAAATGCATGGCTCTTGTGCTGGGTGTGGGATTGCCATTCAGACAGCAGATGCAAAAAAGCCTGGCTATGCACCTGAATCCGCGCTTGGCAGAAAGGTAGTCATTTGCCAGCGTTGTTATCGCATCAAGCATTATAATGAAGTAGCTCCCGTAGGAATGGGCGATGACGACTTCCTCAAGATTTTGGATGGCATCGGTTCTACGGAGTCTCTTGTCGTAATGGTAGTCGATATTTTTGACTTCCAAGGCTCTTGGCTCAAGGGTTTGCCACGTTTTGTCGGGAAAAATCCGATTTTGCTCGTGGGTAACAAGGTCGATCTGCTGCCGAGAAACATCAACCTGAACCGCGTGCGCAACTGGATGCAGCACGAAGCAAAAGAACGCGGACTGCGCCCAGAGGATGTCGTACTCATCAGCGCGCAAAAAGGACTTCATATCGATGAACTGTTGAATCGCATTGGAGAGCTGCGCAAAGGTCGAGATGTTTACATTGTCGGTGTGACCAACGTAGGAAAGTCGACCATGATCAACCGCATCTTGCATGACTACGGTGCGGCTGAGCTGGAGATTACGACTTCGCCATTCCCTGGTACGACACTGGACAAAATCGAGATTCCGCTCGAGGATGGCCGCTCCATTTTTGATACGCCGGGAATCATTAATCGCGATCAGATTGGACATATGGTATCCCCGACTGATCTGAGAAAGATTACCCCAACCAGCCGGATCAACTCCAAGGTGTATCAGCTCGATGATGGACAATCACTCTTTTTGGGTGGTTTAGCCCGTATCGACTTCGTACGCGGAGAGAGACAGCCGTTCATCATCTATGCCGACAACGACCTGTACATCCACCGGACGAAGCTGGAGAAAGCAGACGAGGTGATGCAAAAGCACCATGGAACCCTGCTGGTACCCCCAACAGGGGAGGAAGCTGCGAAAGCACTTCCACCATTTGTGAAGCACACCTTTAAAATCAACAAGTCCACCACGACGACTGACATCGTGATTTCCGGTTTGGGCTGGGTCAGCATCCAAGGAAAACACGAAGCGAGTGTTGTCGTGCATGCACCTAAAGGCGTTAGTGTTGGGATGCGCAAAGGGCTGATCTAGCTTAAGCAAGAAAAGTCGAGTTAGCCTTGCCCTTGCCATATGCTATAGAGAGACGTCCGGGGAGGAAAAGCTCCATGATTACAAGCAAAACACAACTGGTTGGCCTGTTTGGACATCCAGTTTCCCACTCGCAATCACCGATGATGCACAATACAGCTTTTTCAGAGACCGGGTTGGGGTTTGCCTATGCTGCGTTCGATGTTGAACCGGAAAATCTGGAAGATGCCGTCGCAGGTATTCGCGCCTTAGGCTTGAAAGGGATTAACGTCACGATCCCCCACAAGGTCGCTATCATGCCGATGCTGGATGAAATCGATCCGCTTGCCAAACGAATCGGGGCAGTCAATACCGTCGTTTCTCGTGATGGACGCTTGATTGGCTACAACACAGATGGCATGGGCTATGTTCGTTCGCTTGTGGAAGAGACGGGAATCGTTCTTGAAAAGCAAGTGGTCACCATGGTAGGGGCTGGAGGCGCTGCTCGTGCAGTGGCGTTTACCTTGGCTGAACAAGGAGTCAAGGAAATTCGCATCATCAATCGTTCCCGGGAAAGAGCCGCAGTATTGGCTGAGCACGTCGGGACGATTGTACCTACGAAAATCGTAGAACAGGGCGAAGGGGCAGATGCCATCACAGACTCTTCGCTGTTGATCAATACGACATCGATCGGAATGCTGCCAAACGTACAGGAGACACCTGTGCCAGCAGAGTGGCTTCATTCTGATTTAACTGTTAGCGATCTGATATATAACCCGCTCGAAACACGTCTGCTCAAAGAAGCGCGTGCCATTGGTGCTACTGTTCATTCCGGAATAGGTATGTTCGTGAATCAAGGTGCACTGGCTTTCGAGCTGTGGACGGGCGAACGAGCACCAACTGGGGTTATGCGTGAGGTCGTCTTGCAACAATTAAAGAAAACAACCTGATAGGCAGGATGTAAAAGGAGGCATTGCCGATGTTGACCGGCAAGCAAAAGCGCTTTTTGCGCGCAGAAGCACATCATCTCACCCCCATTTTCCAAGTAGGAAAAGGCGGCGTAAACGAAAACATGATTACGCAGATCAAAGAAGCGTTGGAAGTACGTGAATTGATTAAGGTAGCGATTTTGCAAAACAATAATGACGATAAACATCAAGTGGCAGAAGATCTGGCAGCAGGTGCTGGAGCAGAGCTTGTGCAGTTGATTGGCCATACGGTTGTCTTGTACAAAGAGTCCCGGGAGAACAAGACGATCAAGCTGCCATAATTGACCTGCATGCGATGAGACAGCCAATCAAGCAAGTAGGGATCATGGGAGGAACGTTTGACCCGATTCATTGTGGGCACTTGCTGGCGGCTGAACAAGCCAGAGAGCAAGCGGGCCTGGATGAAGTCTGGTTTATGCCTACACATGTTCCACCGCATAAAAAGAGAGAGAGTCTGACACTGGCGCAACATCGCTTGCAAATGGTTCAGCTCGCCGTGTCTGATCACGAGGTGTTTCGTGTAACAGATGTGGAGTTCGCAAGAGAAGGTCCATCGTACACCTATGATACGATGGTTCAGCTCATCAGGCAGTTCCCGGATTGCCGGTTTTCCTTTATCATGGGAGGAGATATGGTAAAAATCTTGCCCAAATGGTACCAGTACCAAGAGCTGATTCATATGGTACGCTTTATAGGTCTAGCGAGGCCGGGAACCGAACTGGACCTGAAATCGAGCGAGGACGTCACATTTGTGGAGATGCCTGTTTGGGACATTTCCTCCACGATGATTCGCGAGAAGGCAGCTGCCAGGAAAAGTATCCGTTATCTT
The DNA here is from genome assembly GCF_001423865.2 of Brevibacillus sp. Leaf182. Taxonomy (NCBI): domain Bacteria; kingdom Bacillati; phylum Bacillota; class Bacilli; order Caryophanales; family Paenibacillaceae; genus Brevibacillus; species Brevibacillus sp. Leaf182. Next base: position 60,515 of record NZ_LMPN02000027.1, read on the forward strand.
GTACCTGATGCCGTGGAGCGCTATATAAAGGAGAACCGAATCTATGAGACTTTTGGATAATCGGGAAGAGCTTCTCGTTCGCGTACGGCAACAAATGCATGAAAAACGCTACAATCACACGCTAGGGGTGGCTGCGTCGGCTCGCGAGCTGGCAGAGAGGTTCGGGGCTGATCCTGACAAAGCCGAGCTTGCTGGACTGTTGCACGATTACTGTAAGTGCTGGCCTGTGGAAAAAATGTTCGAGATTCTCGTTCGTCACGATATGCCTACAGAGCTTTTGGAAGGGGAAAAAGAGCTGTGGCACGCCTTTGCAGCAGCCATTGTGATCCAGACTGACCTTGATGTAACGGATGCAGATATTTTACAAGCTGTTCGCTACCATACAACGGGTCGGGCTGGCATGTCCCTGTTAGAAAAAGTCGTCTGTGTGGCAGACTATATAGAACCAAACCGGGTTTACCCTGGTGTCGATTTTATTCGCGCCAAAGCCATGCATGATTTGGATGCCGCTCTGGCACTCGCCTTGGGAGGCACCATTCAATTTTTGATAGAGAAGCAAAAGACGGTTTTTCCGCTGACATTGACGGCATATAACGATTTGGTTTCCCGCAAAGGGAGAGAAGGAGGGTTTTAATGGTTAAAACAGTAGAAGATTTGGCCCAGTTGGTTGTGAAGGCGGCAGAGGACAAGAAAGCAGAGAACTTGAAGGTGCTCGATATTAAAAAGCTGTCCGTGATCGCAGACTATTTCATGATTTGCCACGGAAACAACGAGCGTCAAGTACAGGCAATTGTTCGCGAAATCCGTGACCAAGCCCACAAAAACGGCTTTGACGTCCGCGGTATCGAGGGAGCGGATGAAGGTCGCTGGGTACTGGTTGATCTGGGCGATATCGTCATTCACGTTTTCCATCGCGAAGATCGCGAGTTTTACAACTTGGAGCGCCTGTGGAAGGACGCAGAGGAAGTTTCCTTCAGCGCGCAAGGGTAAGGACAGATGGCATACGCACATATGGCCGCTGTATATGACAGGCTGATGGCGGATACTCCTTATGACCAGTGGCTCGATTGGGTTGAGCGTCATTGGACAAAGGGAGAGAAGCCTGTGCGGGTCATTGATCTTGGCTGTGGGACTGGCACGATTGCGATCCCACTCGCCAAGCGGGGATACCGTGTTACTGGAGTGGATCTCTCAACAGAAATGCTTGCAATCGCCTATGACAAAATGAGGCAGGAGCAAGTAGAAGTAGCGTGGGTGGAGCAGGATATGCGAGAGCTGTCCTTGCCCGAGGCTGATGCGGTCATCTCTTTGTGTGATTCCTTGAGCTATCTTACAGAGGAAGCGGATGTGCAGGAAACGTTCAAGCGCGTTTTCGCTCATCTCGCCCCTGGTGGGAGCTTTCTGTTTGATGTGCACAGTCCGTACAAGATGCTGCACATCTTCGGAGACGAGACGTTCACACATGTAGAAGATGAAGTTTCGTACATTTGGCAATGTTTTTGCGACCCGCTGCGACTGGAGGTAGAGCATCAGCTAACGTTTTTCATTCGTCAGCCAAACGGATTGTACGAGCGGATGGAAGAAGAGCATTGGCAACGGGCTTACCAGCCTGTCCAACTGATGCGCTGGCTGACAGGTGCTGGCTTCACAGACATTGTCATCACGGCTGATTACTCGGATATGCCGCCACAAGAAGCGAGTGAGCGCCTATTTTTTTCAGCCCGCAAGCCGAAAAGTTTGACATGATTGGTTCGGATTGACTATAATGGCGTTATAACTACAGATTTCGACGCGTTTAAGAGGAATAGTAGGAATAGGATTCGAGCATTCACAGAGAGTTGACGGATGGTGCAAGTCAACCCGGATCTATCTGAACTCACCTCCCAGCACTTGCCCCCAAGGTCATACAAGCAATGACTGTGTAAGGGTGAGCGGCTTATCCCCGATACGGATGAAACAAGTGGGTGAATGCTTGTCATTTGCCAATCTGGGTGGTACCGCGGGAATGTAAACAACCTCTCGTCCCTTTCGCAATAGCGATCTGGGATGTGAGGTTTTTTGTTTTCACCTATTTTAAGATGGGAGTGCTTTACCATGGTATTCAGTCATCAAAATGTCGAAAAGAAGTGGCAGCAATATTGGGAGCAGAACAAGACCTTCAAAACCTCCGAGGATGAGGGTAAGAAAAAGTTTTATGCACTCGACATGTTCCCGTATCCATCTGGAGCTGGCCTGCACGTAGGACATCCGGAAGGCTATACGGCTACTGATATATTATCCCGCATGAAGCGGATGCAAGGTTACAACGTTCTCCACCCAATGGGTTGGGATGCGTTTGGCTTGCCAGCGGAGCAATACGCGCTCGATACAGGAAACGATCCGGCAGAATTCACCGAGCACAATATCAACACTTTCCGTCGCCAAATTAAGTCACTCGGATTTTCCTACGATTGGGATCGTGAAATCAATACGACCGATCAGAATTACTACAAGTGGACACAATGGATTTTTACGAAGCTGTATGAGCACGGCTTGGCTTACATTGACGAGGTAGCTGTAAACTGGTGCCCTGCTTTGGGAACAGTTTTGGCGAACGAAGAAGTCATTGACGGAAAAAGTGAGCGCGGCGGACACCCAGTAGAACGCCGCCCAATGAAGCAATGGGTCTTGAAAATTACTGCGTATGCGGAAAGACTGATCGCTGACCTGGATGAACTGGATTGGCCAGAGAGCATCAAGGAAATGCAACGCAATTGGATCGGTCGTTCTGAAGGGGCAGAAGTAACCTTTGGTATCGAAGGTCATGACGAATCCTTTACCGTCTTTACGACTCGTCCAGACACGCTCTACGGAGCAACATATGCTGTGCTGGCTCCTGAGCACAAGCTGGTTGAGCAAATTACTGTACCAGCTCAAAAAGAAGCAGTGGAAGCATACCTGGATCAAGCGAAGCGCAAGAGCGATCTGGAGCGTACCGATCTGGCGAAAGAAAAGACAGGAGTATTTACCGGAGCGTATGCTATCAACCCGGTTAACGGCGAGCGTCTGCCAATCTGGATTGCGGATTACGTGCTGATCAGCTACGGAACAGGCTCCATCATGGCAGTTCCAGCGCATGATGAACGCGACTATGAGTTCGCGAAAACATTCGATCTGCCAATCAAGCAAGTAATCGCTGGCGGAGATATCTCCAAAGAAGCGTATGCAGGCGACGGAGAGCACATCAACTCCGGCATGCTCGATGGTTTGAACAAAGAAGAGGCTATCAGCAAAATGATCGAGTGGCTGGAAGCGGAAGGCAAAGGAAATCGCAAAGTAACGTACCGTCTGCGCGACTGGCTGTTTAGCCGTCAACGCTACTGGGGCGAACCAATTCCGATTCTCCATCTGGAAGACGGCACGATGAAAGTCGTTCCAGAATCCGAACTGCCAATCGTATTGCCTAAAACAAAAGAAATCAAACCATCCGGAACAGGTGAATCGCCATTGGCAAACATCGCGGAATGGGTAAACACAATCGATCCGGAAACAGGCATGAAAGCACGTCGTGAGACAAACACGATGCCACAATGGGCGGGTAGCTGCTGGTACTTCCTGCGCTTCATCGATCCACACAATGACAAGGCGTTGGCTGATCCAGACAAACTGAAAGAATGGCTGCCTATCGACATTTACATTGGTGGTGCAGAGCACGCGGTGCTGCACTTGCTCTACTCTCGTTTCTGGCACAAGTTCCTGTACGATATCGGTGTCGTACCAACCAAGGAACCATTCCAAAAGCTGTTTAACCAAGGAATGATTCTGGGTGAAAATAACGAGAAAATGAGTAAGTCCAAAGGCAACGTCGTAAACCCAGACGATATCATCAACAGTCATGGTGCCGACACACTGCGTATGTACGAAATGTTCATGGGACCACTGGATGCTTCGATCGCTTGGTCGACAAAAGGCTTGGATGGCGCACGTCGCTTCCTGGATCGCGTATATCGTCTGTTTGTGGGCGACAACGGTGAGCTGAACGAAAAAATCGTGGAAACCTCCAACGTGGCTGGCATGGAGCGCGTGTACCACCAAACGGTGAAAAAAGTAACAGAAGACTACGAGGGCCTGCGTTTCAATACAGGTATCTCTCAGTTGATGGTATTCGTAAACGAAGCGTACAAAGCAGAAGTTCTGCCGAAGAAATTCATGGAGGACTTTGTAAAAATGCTGTCTCCAATCGCTCCGCACTTGGGTGAAGAGCTGTGGGAAAAACTGGGTCACAGCGAGAGCCTGGCATACGCAGCATGGCCTACGTATGACGAAGCGAAGCTGGTTGAAGACGAGGTAGAAATCGTCCTGCAAATTAACGGCAAAAACAAAGAAAAGCTGCTCATCGCTTCTGATTCGACGAAAGAACAGATGGAAGAGATGGCGAAGAACAACGAGATGATTAAAGAGCTGATCGAAGGAAAAACGATCGTCAAAGTCATCGCTGTTCCAGGTAAACTGGTGAATATCGTCGTTCGTTAAGAAAAGACGGCAAGAAATGAGCAGAGGAGTGGAGCCTGTGAGTGACAGGTATCCACTCCTTTTTTCGTAAGTCAACGAATCTTCGTCTTGCGCTAATGCGGCTGATTGCTCAAATTTCGTGCAACCAGTTCCTGGTCCTCGGCAAACTTTGCTTGTGTGCGACGAAATACTTGGGCGAAAAGACCGGGAATACCGTCTTGCAAAGGAATCAGGCCTTCCCCAGTAATTCCTCCGGGTACGCAGACTCTCTTTTGCAGAGTAGGGAGGGTGAATGCTTCTTCGCGTAAAAGATCTGCCATTCCAATTAACATTTGCGTGGTCATGTAAGTAGCAGCTTCTGTAGAAATGCTTGTTTCTTCAACAGCTTCTTGAATCATTTGCTGCAAAATATAGCTGATAAATGCTGGCCCACAACTGACAATGTCCGAAGTAATTCGTAAAAAAGGCTCTGAAATCTCAACAGGGGAGCTAATGTGCGCAAACAGACTTCGTATAAATTGACGTTGTTCCTCTTGGATTCGTGATCCGAATTCACATAAGCTGACACCACTCATTACGGCATTTGTTATAGAAGGAACGACTCTTGCAACCGCACAAGGAACGTGAGACTCCAAATCCGCAAGCTTGATCGGACTGGTGATCGTAATCAGCAGGTGGTCTGGCGTTAAGGCAGGAGCAATTTGTTCCAGCATCACGCTATATTCCAGTGGCTTGACGCACAGCACGATCGTTGTAGCTTCTTTGACCAAATCGGCATTGCTGTGCGCGACAATGAGCCCGGGATGTTTTTCTGCTAGTTGCTGCGCCTTCGAAAGAGTTCTGTTGCTAATAACGACATGACCAGGAGTCAGCGCCTTGGCTGACAGCAATGATTCAATCAAGATACTGCCCATGCTGCCCGTACCAATGAACCCGATTCTATTCATGGGCATACCTCCCTCCAATATTCTTTTCCCATTCTATGTAGGAGTGCCTATGATCATGACCGGATGCTGAACACTCATTGTACCACCAAGCGATCCTTTATCCGGGCAAACATCTTTTCGCCAATTCCCTCAATCTGTTTCAAGTCATCCGCTGAACGAAATGGCCCTTGTTTTGACCGATAATCTATGATGGCCTTGGCACGAGCTTCACCAATCCCGGGAAGGCTCATGAGCTCTTCGACAGTTGCCGTGTTGAGATTAATGGCTGTGGAGGCACCAGTGGTGGATACGCTGGCAGCAGAAGCAGATTGTACAAGGCCAATGCTTGCGGAGACTGGCGGGGCTGCCCCTTTAGCCGGGATGACAAGAGCAGCTCCATCTGTGAGCGGCGCTGCCAAATTGATCTGGACAAGGTCAGCATCAGGCAGTGCTCCTCCTGCTTTTTCGAGGGCATTTGCGACACGCGTACCTGGTTCGAATTGATATAAACCGGGATTTCTCACTTGCCCTTTCACATCGACATAGAGAGGAGCGGGGAGTGGTTCCTTTTCTTTATCCTTTTCCGGTGTCGCTTTTACAGGCTTGGCAGGTTGAGTAGCTGCTGAATCATCTGTCCCTTCTTTTGTTTCAACATTCGATGCAGCATAAGCAGGAGAGTGCAAAGGTAGTTCGTCAGTCTTATACGATTGGTCACGCTGATATAACCAATAGCTGCAACCGACAAACAGAAGAGCCGCAGTCAGCAAGATGAAACGACGATAACGCTCCCACCATTCCAGCACCATAACAAAAAACCCTCCCGTCCTTCACATAGCAAAACGTTCATAGAGTGAACTCGTTCTCTATAAACGATGCTACGAAAAGTAAGAGAGGGTCTGCAAATCTATTTATTACGTTTTCGCTGTTAGCCGATATGCTGCAACGAATTTTTTTTGCGGCGAAGGTCTACATTCGGGCTGACATAAGGCTCAAAATTGTGCTTTTGCTCAATGAAGATTTGATGCCACAGCATGAAGACCAGGATCGTCCAGATTTTGCGACTGTAATCCGCATTGCCTTCACGGTGTTCATCGAGCATGTACAGCACATAGGCCTTATTGATCAAATTATCCACCTTGGATTCGAAAATGATCTCTTTTGCCCATTTGTAAAATTCGTTTTTGAGCCAATGACGAGTCGGAACAGGGAAGCCCAGCTTCTTTCTCGTTTGGATCTCAGGTGGTAAGAAGTCTTTCATTGCTTCACGAAGCACGTGCTTGGTCGTGCCGTTAGCAATTTTGTACTTCGTTGGAATGGTAGCGGCGAATTCAAATACCTTTAGATCAATGAAAGGCACTCGCAACTCCAAAGAATTGGCCATCGTCATCTTGTCAGCCTTCATCAAAATGTTACCTCTGAGCCAAGTGTGAATGTCCAAGTATTGCATCTTGGTCACATCGTCATATTCGGAAGCGCGTTTGTAAATCTCTTCTGTAATGGTGAAAGGAGATACATACGATTCCGAACGAGTTATATCTTCCATGACGACACGCTTTTTCATCTCTTCACTGAAAATCAGTGCGTTTCCGAAGAAGCGTTGCTCAACCGTTTTCGATCCGCGGATGAGGAAGTTTTTCCCTTTTACCTGATCGGGGAGGCGTTCAGCCATGTATCCGATGGATTGGCGCATCCAGCCAGGCATCCCGGAAAACATTTTGAGAGAATGAGGCTCTCTGTAAATATTGTATCCGCCAAAAAATTCATCTGCACCTTCACCGGACAATACGACGGTTACGTGCTCACTCGCCATCTGCGCTACAAAATAGAGCAGGATGGCAGATGGGTCTGCTACCGGTTCGTCCTGATGCCAGATCAGTCGCGGCAATTCATCCATGTACTGCTTGGCGTTTATCACGCGCTCGAAATGCTCCGATCCCAAATACGCGGCGGTTCGCTTCGCATAATCGAGCTCGCTGTAACCAGGAATATCCGAACCGACAGAAAAAGATTTGACTGGCTCGAATGTACGCAGCATCCCAACGATACTGCTAGAGTCAACGCCACTGGACAAGAAGGCTCCACGAGAAACTTCGCTAATCCGGTGTTTGTCGACAGATTCGAGCATGACACTGCGCGTACCCTCAACAAAATAAGAGAAGGGCTTGCTTTCATCGGGTTTGAATTCTACATCCCAGTACCTTTCTAGCTTGATCTGGTCGTTTTCAATCACGAACGAGTGCGCAGGCGGTATACGGTAAATGCCAGCAAACATCGTTTCAGGATCAGGTACATATTGGAACGTCAAATAGTGATAAAAAGCAGTTGGATTCACTTCACGCTTGAATCCTGGCAGCTCCAGCAAGCTTTTAATCTCGCTGGCCACCCCGATCGAATCATTCGTCTCGACATAGTAGAGAGGCTTGATTCCAAAATGGTCGCGTGCCCCAAACAGACGTTTTTTACGGGAGTCGTAGATCGTAAAGCCAAACATCCCGCGCAAATGCTTAGGTGCATCTGTTCCTACCTCTTCATAAAGGTGGAGGATGGTTTCAATATCAGAATCGGTATGGAAAACGTGACCGATGTCCTTTAACCATTGCTGTAACTCTTTGTAATTGTAGACTTCACCGTTACCAATAATCCAGATGTCACGTGTTTCGTTAAACAGCGGTTGATGCCCGCCTTCCACGTCAATGATGCTTAAACGACGAAAGCCCAGGGCGATGTTGTCTTCAAGGTGAAAACCATCGTCATCTGGACCACGGTGCAGGATGACACCCGTCATTGCACTAATCGCTTCTTGTTGAACAGGCTTTTGCCGCTTGTTATAGAGTGATACGATTCCGCACATAAGAAATGACTCTTCCTCTCACTGGATTGCTCCTGCTAACTCTATCATGTATCGACAATCAGCGCAATCTCTTATGAGTGCCAGTAATTGACCTCGAAAACGCTGATTCTACAAGGGAATTAGCCTTTCTTCTTCTCTATTTTTGTCCCCATTCGGTTAGATATACTCCCTAAGGAGACCATGAATCGTTCGACAAAACGGTTCATGAAAGAACAAGATGGGGGGATTGCAGTGTCAGTTTGGATAGCAAGCTTAGTGATGATGATCGGCCTCATTTCCTCCGCCTATTTGCATCCTGCTTGGTTACTGTTGGCTGCAGGCGTATCATGGGCACTCGTTGCTTGTATCCCGTTACCGTACCGCAAATATGTTGCATGCTACTCATTGATTACTATTCTAGCAGGTCTCTTTTTTTATGGGTACGAGAATCTCCACACCTCAGAAGTGAAACCATTGGCACAAAAGGAGCAGAGGATTTGGATAGAAGGTGTCATTGATTCACCTGTGAAACGGGACGGGGATGTAGCGCGATTTTTTGTCACGATCACATCCTGGGGTGAAAATCAGTCTGATCAGAACGAGCATCAGTCTCTCGAAAAAATTGCGCTTCGTGTTAAACTTGGTTCTTTCCAAGAAGCATCACAAATAGAGCAGTGGAGACGTGGCAGTGTGATCGTGGCTCCGATCCAACTATCCCTACCAGCTTCTGCGCGCAATCCTCATGCCTTCGACTACGCCAGCTATTTGTATTGGCAAGGTGTCCATGTCACAGGGGAAACAAACTATCAAGCGGTTGATATGACACCTGTTTTTTCTGTGACGGCGAGCTTTCAAGAATGGCAGGACTCAGGTGCCAAGCGAATTGAAGCATTATTTACAGATCCAGAAATAGCGGGTTACATGAAGTCGCTGCTGCTTGGTCTTGGACAAGAGGTGAATCCTGAGCTTGCGTCCATGTATTCGAATTTGGGCTTAAGTCATATCCTCGCGATTTCCGGGTTGCATGTGACAATGGTTAGTTCCATGTTTATGTGGTGTTTGGAACGGATTGGAATCAGACGCAGACTGGCATTTGTCGTAACGATTTTGTTCTTGATCGGGTATGTGCTTCTGGTGGGGGCCAGCGCGTCCGCGATCCGATCTGGGCTGATGGGGAGTGTCGGTCTTCTCTGTCAAGTATTTGGAAAGAGGCTGGACGGCAAGGACGTCTGGGCAGGTGCACTGATTCTGATGCTGGTGGTGAATCCATATCAGCTATGGCATGTCGGTTTTCAGCTTTCCTTTGCGGTGACACTTGGTCTGATTATTTATGTGCCATACAGCTTGCAAGTGTTTGTTCGGGTACCCGTCTGGATTCGTTCACTTGTGGCGGTTACTTTGTCGGCTCAGCTCGTTTCTTTTCCGTTTCTCATCTACCATTTTCATTTGTTTTCACCTGTTTCTTGGCTGGTCAATTTGGTAGTGACGCCGATTCTCTCGGCTATAGCGCTACCGTTCGGGTATATTGCGGTTGTCCTCGATTTCGTCCACCCGTTTTTGGCCGTAATCCCTGTTTGGGTATCGACGGCTATGCTGAAATGGATTCATCTCCCGCTGTTTGCCATTGAAAAAATGAGTCTCCCCTTCACATATTGGCCGCATCCTTCGTGGTGGTGGCTTGTTTTGTATACCTGCTTTTTAGGTACTCTGCCCATTTTATGGAAGATTGGCTATCATCGAAAGCGTGATATAATGCTTACTTTCGTTATATTTATCTTGTTCATTGTGGCGGCTAGACAGCCGTTTTCAGGAGTCGAAGAAGTGCGAATTACCTTCCTTGATGTCGGACAAGGGGATTCCATCGTTGTCGAAATTGGTGATCAGAAGGTATACTTAATGGATGCAGGTGGGACAATGCAGTTCCCTGCTGCTGAACCATGGATGGAAAAGCGTGACCCATTTGAGGTGGGGAAAGACGTCGTTCTGCCGTTTCTGATGGCCAGAGGAATTGAGAAAATCGACCGTGTTATCATGACGCATGGCGATCTGGATCACATCGGGGGATTAAAATCGCTGATTTCTCATTTTTCTTTTGGAGAGGTATTGGTGAATGGAACAGCACCTTCCAAATTGGAGGGCGAGATTGTCCAGCTTTTTCGACAAGAAGGAGTTCCGATACTAACCGGGCTCCCGGGTCAATCATGGTCAGATGGGCCGGGAATCGAGTGGAAGTGGCTCCACCCGGGTGAATCGACCTTCTCAGGAAATGATGCTTCGGTAGTACTCCAGCTGACGGCTTTCAACAAGACTGTATTGTTTACGGGTGACATTGAAAAGGATGGGGAAAGTCAGCTTGTTCAAAACGGTTTGACATCTGTGGATGTTTTGAAAGTAGCCCATCATGGGAGCAATACCTCGAGCAACGAAGAGCTCCTTGCCGTTACAGCACCAAAAGTTGCTGTAATCTCTGCCGGGGTGAAAAATCGGTACGGGCATCCATCGTCCGAAGTACTGCATCGCTTAAAAAAATCGGGTTCCGTCGTGTACAGGACTGATGTTCATGGAGCGATTACGCTGGTGATTACACCTGCGGGATTATATTGGCAGGCCCAAATATTGGATACATAATCTGTTTGCAACTTTTTCAATGAGCGAACCGTCTGTAGGGGGGAGAAGAGAATATGCATGAAGCAGAGTTGATCAGGATGGCGCAATCCGGGGATCATGACGCGCTAGTCGAACTGCTTCGATCTATTGAGACCTCCGTTTACCGAAGCGCTTATTACATTCTAGGGAACGAACAAGACGCGCTTGATGCGTCCCAGGAAGTCCTCATTCGAATTTATCGAAAGTTGGACACCTATCAGGAAAAAGCAAAGTTCTCTACCTGGGTACAACGCATTGTCAGCAACGTCTGTATGGATAAATTTCGCGCGAAGAAGGAAACGGTCTCAATTGACGAGCACGAGTTGATCATTCCTGATCGTAACAACGTAGAAGAAGAAATCCTTCTCACCGGGCTGTCGAATGACATCCAGGAAGCCATCGGAAGATTGCCAAAGCAATACCGGATGGTTGTAGTACTCCGCTATCTAGAGGATTTATCCTATCAAGAAATAGCGGAGGCACTAGATTTGCCGCTTAACACGGTAAAGTCGTATTTATTTCGGGCTAGGCAACAGTTACAAGAGCTGTTGTACGACTACCAGAAAGGGGGGATCGGTTGATGACCAACGAAGAGATTTTTGAACTCATGCAGCGGGATCTGGATGGAGATCTGTTGGAGTCAGAGCAGCAACTACTCCAGCGTTTGATCCAGAAAGATGCTGATCTGCAACTTATGTACAACCGTTTGAAAGATGTGTCACAACAATTAGAACATCTGCCCCCTGTCGTACCTCCGTTCAGCATCGTAGATTCTATCCTCCCCAAGCTGGAGTCAGCCGCTGCAAAGCCTGCTGCGGTGAAATCTACGGTGAACGAGGAAATCCTGCCCACTCTGGAAGTTAAGCGCGAGTCGTCTTCACTGCCGGAATCAAAAAAGTGGAAGCGGATGAAAGTGTGGATGGCTAGTCTTGGCAGTACGGCCGTCGCTGCAAGCTTATTGGTTGGTATGCTGTTTTCGGGCGGTGATGGCAAGAAGCATGAAGTCGATTCGTTCCAGAACGGAACGGATATGACACCAGCGGTCGTGGAACCACCCAAAGTTCTTGGGCCAGATGCACCTACTCCTCCAAGCAATAATCCAATACCATCGAATTCTAAAGAGGAAGAGGACAAGACAAAAAAGTCTACTGGATCGGCTACTCAGACGAAGAGTAAAAAACCACCGGCAAAGAACGTTCAAAAGCAAACACCGCCACCGAAGAAAACGAATACGACGCCACCACAAAAGAAGCCAGTACCTCCAACTCCAGTATATACAGATGATAAGCCACCGGTATGGCCGATCGGACTGGAAGAGAATCCGGACAGAGAAGACAAAGAACCTGCTAATGACGATAAGGACGACGGCGGGGACAAGCAAGAGGAGAAAGACAAGGGAAAAAATAAAGATAAGAAAAAAGATAAAGATAATGACTAACTTTTTTCCGCGTATGGACTGGCACCGCTTGCGGGGATTTTGCGTATAGTACATTATCAAGCACCCCCTGCTTACCGTTTGGGGAGGAGGAATCCCGGGGCTTTTCCCTAAACGTTTACATAGAGGTGCCAACGGATGAAAAAACCGCTACCGATTCACTGGTGGCGGTTTTTTTTCGCTTTGCTCTGTTCAACATGTGCTATAATAACGCAGGTAAGAAGAAGGAAAGGGGAGAAAACGTATGCCACTCCTATCGGCTATTCGCGAAATACGGCAAAAACAATTCTTGCCGATCTACGTTTTATATGGTCCGGAGTCTTTTCTGGCCGAAGATTTTTTGGCGTTGGCTCGTAAAGAAATGATTGATCCAGAATTTATGGATTTGAATATGAGTGTGTATGATTGTACCGAAACAGGATTGAGTGAAATTCTGCAAGATGCGGAAACCTTGCCGTTTATGGGTGAGCATCGATTGGTGATTGCCAGACAAGCCTACTTTTTAACAGGAAGTAAGCCTTCGACTAAGGTAGAAAGCGACCCGGATGCTCTGCTCGATTATTTGCAAAATCCGCCCCCCTACACCACACTTATTCTACATACTGAAGCCGACAAGCTCGATGAACGAAAAAAGCTGGTCAAAACGCTGCAGCAAAAGGCGAAAGTGATCCCTTTTCCGTTGTTAAAAGACGGAGATTTGTATGGCTGGGTAGAGCGGCAAGCAGGTAAATACGAGGCGAAAATCGATCGTCAGCAAGCCATGAAGCTTGTGGAGAGAGTGGGAGCCGAGCTGCGCCTTCTGAACAAGGAAATCGAAAAGATGGCCCTGTTTGTTGGGGTGGGTGAAAGCATCACGGACGACGTCATTGAGCTGCTTGGGGCACGTACGCTAGAGCAGGATGTATTCGCGTTGATTGAACAGGTCGCTTCAGGGAGATTGGACAAGGCACTCAGGATGATGTATGACTGCATGAAAACAGGAGAGGAGCCGATCAAGCTGCTGGCTCTCTTGGCGAGGCAGTTCCGCATGCTGTTGCATGTCAAGCAATTGGCTCCGCGTGGTTATTCGCAGCAACAGATGGCAGGCATGATTAAAATGCATCCTTACGCGGTGAAAAAAGCAATGGAGCAAGCGCGTCATTTTTCTGAGGAGTCGTTGAAAAAACTGCTGGGCATTCTGGCGGAAGAAGATTTTCGGATGAAGTCAGGGCAAGTGGACAAGCGTCTCGCCCTCGAATTATTCATTGCACGTGCACATGACGAACGAACAAAACGGTCGTGACGTTTTTTACAGTAAAAAACCCCTAGAACACGATGTTCACGGGGTTTTTTGTGCTTGGTCTCTTACGCTACAGGAGCGCTCAGAACGTTAAGCTTTTTCATCAAACGAGACTTTTGACGGTTTGCTGCGTTTTTATGAATGAGACCTTTCGAAGCGGCCTTGTCCAGCTTTTTCACAGCCACCAGAAGAGTAGATTTCGCCAATGCTACATCGGAAGCAGCGACAGCTTTCTCAAAGTTCTTGATGGAAGTACGCAGATCAGACTTTTGAGAAGCACGGTGTGCGCGACGCTTTTCGATTGTTTTGGTGCGTTTAATCGCGGATTTAATGTTTGGCATGTGTGTCACCTCCTTAATACGACCATAGACATACAGTCATACAACAAAGTAATTCTAGCATGGGGCGAACCCATTTGCAAGAAAGGATTCGGAATAAAAATGAAGGATTCAAGCAAGCTAGTAGCAGGAACAAAATGGTCAGTACTTTTTTCACTTCGGATCAAAGGAGCTGATAACATGGCACATAACATTGATTTGTCTGGTTATTCCATTCGTACGGATTTGGCCTTGGAGGCTCATGAGCTTGCCCAGCAGCAAAACCAGAGTGACATTGGGGGCGTTTGGCTGCAAGCTGACGACAGCGAGCCCAATGTGAAAGTAACGAGATTACATGTGGAAACAGAGGAAGCGGGGAAGGAAATCGGCAAGCTCCCGGGGCATTACCTCACGATTGAAGTGCCAAAGCTGCGGGATAATGATACATCGATTGAGGAGCAGGTAGCCAAGCGATTTTCCGTCGAATTTGCGATGTTTCTCAAACAACTGGGAATCACAGAGAACAAAAAGGCTCTCGTCGTGGGTCTCGGCAACTGGAATGTGACCCCGGATGCGCTTGGACCGATGGTTGTAGAAAATTTGTTGATTACACGCCATCTGTATACACTAGCGCCTGAAACTGTCGGGGAAGGGTATCGGGAAGTCAGTGCGCTATCACCGGGTGTCCTTGGGATTACGGGGATAGAAACAAGTGAGATCATTTTTGGTGTCGTAGAAAAAAGCAAACCCGATTTTGTCATCTGTATTGATGCTCTTGCGTCACGTGCTCTGCATCGGGTCAACACGACGATTCAAATATCGGATACAGGGATTCATCCCGGATCAGGGGTCGGAAACAAGCGGAAAGCGATTGATCAGGCGACACTTGGTGTGCCTGTGATTGCTATAGGAGTGCCTACGGTCGTTTTTGCCTCCACGATTGTAAATGATGCGATTACGTACTTGCTAGGGCATTTTGGACAATCGATGGTGGAGAGCAAGCGGGCGTTTAACAAACTGGCATTGAGTACGCTGCCGGAGCGAAAGGAACCGTATACGGAAGAGGATTTGCCTGACTTGGAATCCCGCAAGACATTCATGGGATTGGTAGGTTCACTGCCAGAAGAAGAGAAACGGCAATTGATTCATGAGGTCCTTCGACCGCTGGGACAGGATCTGGTTGTCACTCCAAAAGAAATTGATGATTTTATTGAAGGCGTGGCGAATGTGATCGCAACAGGTCTGAATCGCGCCTTGCACAGTGCCGTAAATGAAGACAATAGCGGATCATATACCCACTAAGTCATGAAAAGCTAGAGTGAGAGAGAAAAGCTAGAAAAGGGTTCTATCGTCTCTATGAGCCTCATAAGCTAAAGCATAGACAAGCGCGAGGGGAAGTTCTCCCTACGTGCAACCATGCTACAGCTAGAGGAGTGAGACAGATGGCGACCCTCATTCAACGCCAATTCGTTGTTCTTTCCTTTATAACTGCCTTCCTGTTTGTCATGACAGGAGTGCTTTCGCTCGGCGGGAACCGAATCGCAATTTCTTCCTCCGCCATTCAACAGGCCGCTTCTCATATTTCCAGTCTGGCGATTTTGGGGTGGATGGGGCAGGAGATTCCTGTTTTGTCCGAAACGGTGCAAGCACAGGCTGATGATCGCACGAATAGCGTAACGGGTTTTCTCTTTCGCTTGGCAACCAATATACAGCCGGGAGACTTGCGTAGCTTGCTAGGCAGGGAGCTCCCTGGGATGGTGACGACAGAGGATGCCAGGTTTGTCGTACAGGGAAAAGGAGCTTCTCTCGCGGATTTTTATTTAGAATATCCCGCCCATCCGAGACAGGTAGCGGATCAATCGCAAGTAGTTCCGATCGTAGAGCCAAAGCCGGAGGATACCACGAAGTCAGGCCAAACAAAGCCAGCTCCTGTCCCCAATTCAATCACGGACGGCAAAAAAATCGTGTACGTCTACAACTCGCACAATCGGGAATCGTGGTTTAGTGAGACGAAGCCGGTGGGAACCTCCGTCGATCATCCTACGAGAAATATATCGTTAATCAGCAAGCATTTATCAGAAGCGTTGAATGACAGAGGAATTGGTTCGGATGTGAGCACCGACGACATCTATCAGCAACTGTTGAACAAAAAAATGCATTACTCCTTCTCCTACGCGGAATCTTTGCAAGTAGTCAAATCCGCAACGGAGAAAAACAAGGAACTGTACTACTTTTTCGATCTGCATCGAGACACGGCACCACGAGAGCGTACGACGGTCACGATCAAAGGAAAAACGTATGGAAGAGTATTGTTCGTTATCGGAAAAAGAAACAAAAGCTACGAAAAAAATGAGGCGTTTGCAACAGAGCTTCATGAGTTGATGGAAAAAATGTACCCAGAGCTTTCACGTGGCGTGATGGAAAAAGGCGCAAAAACGGATCATGGCGAGTATAATCAGTCCCTCTCCCCGGGAAGTCTGTTAATAGAAATAGGTGGTACGGAAAACAGCGTGCAGGAAAGCAAGAATACGGCAGAAGCATTGGCTGATGTTTTCGCAGCCTATTATCAGCAAGCTGAAAAAGTAGGCAAAACAGTTTCTGACGAGCCTGCAAAGAGGTGACGGGCATGAACGTGACGATGAAGCTGACTGGACTGTTAATCATCTTGCTGGTCGGGGTAGTTCTGGGATTGCAAACGGCTGAGCGTGGAATATCCAAGGTGAGTGGAGTGCCCGAGGGGCAGGCGCAAACCTTTTCCATCAAAAAAGTGGATCAAGGACAAGTGGAGATCGCGGTTATGGGCAAGCAGGTTCAAACTGCCAACCCTAAGGAAATGGTCAACTACGTCAGTCGGATTGGTTTGACTTTAGGTGGAAGCATTAAAAGTGGGGCGCAGAGTTTTGTCGATTGGGTTGGGAGTTTTTTTGAACCGTGAAAATGGTTTATGCGCAAAAAGAAGGGGTGCAGAAAGCCCCAGTGACAAAAGACCCGTACAGGCGGGTCTTTTGCATGTGACCACAGATGCTTCATTCGATCTGCTAAAACAGTGCAAGTGAGGCTACATCAACAATGAAAGGGCTATCATAAAATTCTTTTACATAATTTTAAAACGAGAGTGAAATATTCTTTTTAATCAGTAAAGAGATAATAGTTTGAATTTATTGTGTTGCGAAAAAATTGAATAAATGTCATAATGTCTACTGAAAGGTCTATTTTGGAAGTATATATCGGTGAGAGAGGTGAGCCACGTGTCACATCCTGTCCTACAAATTGAAAACCTGCAAACGCACTTTTTCACGGACCGCGGCCAAATCCCTGCCGTTGATGGCGTGACGATCACGGTACAAAAAGGAGAAGTAGTCGGTATCGTAGGCGAATCCGGCTGTGGAAAGAGCGTTACCTCCCTTTCCGTTATGAAGCTAGTACCCAATCCCCCAGGGAGAATCGTGGGAGGTTCTATTAAATTCAAGGGGGAGGACCTCGTATCTGTCGACGAAAAGCGAATGAGAGACATCCGCGGGAATGAAATTGCGATGATCTTTCAGGAGCCGATGACGTCATTAAATCCGGTGTTTACGATTGGAGACCAGATAGGAGAATCAGTCCGATTACATACGAAGGCGAGCAAAAAGGACGCAAGAGCACGTGCCATTGAGATGTTGAAAAAAGTCGGAATTCCTCGAGCGGAAGCCATCGTTGATGAATACCCGCACCAGCTTTCCGGGGGCATGCGACAGCGCGTCATGATTGCGATGGCAATGGCTTGCAATCCGGAGCTTTTGATTGCAGACGAGCCTACTACCGCGCTCGACGTGACGATTCAAGCGCAGATTTTGGACCTGATGCGTCAACTCAACCGGGAAGCAGACACAGCCATTCTGCTCATTACCCACGATCTTGGGGTCGTTGCGGAAATGTGTCACCGCGTCGTGGTGATGTACGCAGGAAACGTGATTGAACAAGGCGATGTTCGTACGATCTTAAAAAATCCAAAGCATCCTTATACGATCGGCTTGTTGAATTCGTTGCCGAAGCTGGAAGGATCACAGGAGCGTCTCTATTCGATTCCAGGCAACGTCCCGATTCCAGGTTCGCTTACTGTCGGATGCCGCTTTGCACCTAGATGTGATAAAGTATCAGACCGATGCCGCAGTGAGATGCCAGAATTAAAAGTGGTAGGGGACAATCACCTTTCCCGCTGCTGGCTGACCGAATAACCCGAGAGGAGCATGCAGGTGGCTGAAGATCTTCTGATCGTAAAAAATTTGAAAAAATACTACCCAATCACAGGCGGTGTTCTTGGAGGGGAAGTAGGTGTAGTAAAGGCGGTAGATGATGTTTCGTTTACCGTTAAAAGTGGAGAAACTTTGGGGCTGGTAGGTGAGAGCGGCTGTGGAAAGTCCACGACGGGACGTTCCTTGCTGCGACTGATTGAACCGACCTCCGGTGAAGTCAACTTTGACGGTACAGATGTCATGTCGCTTTCCACAGATTCGATGAGAAAGATGCGACGTGATATGCAAATTGTCTTTCAGGACCCGTTTGCTTCGCTTAACCCTAGACATAATATTGAAAAAATTTTGGAAGAGCCTTTGATTGTACATGGTTTGGGTTCTTCGGCAGAGCGAAAAAAGCGTGTGCAGGAAATGCTGGAGATCGTTGGTCTGAGCAGCTATCACGCGAGCCGCTATCCGCATCAATTTAGCGGAGGACAGAGGCAGCGGATCGGCATTGCGAGAGCGCTGATGCTCAAGCCCAAATTGATCGTTGCGGATGAACCTGTGTCTGCACTGGACGTGTCCATTCAGTCGCAGGTGCTCAATCTCATGCAGGATTTGCAACGCGAATTCGGCCTTACATACTTGTTCATTGCCCACGATTTGAGTGTCGTGCGTCATATCAGTGATCGGGTAGGCGTGATGTACCTTGGCCGAATTGTCGAGCTGACGACGAGTAGCCAATTGTATTCCAATCCGCTCCATCCGTACACGAAAGCGCTACTGTCGGCGGTCCCTTCACCAGACCCTGATGCGGTACGAGAAAGAGTTATCCTCCAGGGAGATGTGCCGAGCCCTGCAAAACCTCCAAGTGGCTGTACATTCCATACGAGGTGTCCCCATGTAACAGAGGAGTGTCGTACTGTGCGTCCAGAATTTGCGGACACAGGCGACGGTCACTTTGTTGCTTGTCACTTATACAAGTCCTAATCGACAAAAGGGAGTCTTGTAAAGGGGGGATGCAAAGCAGGAGGTATTGTATCGACCGACCATCTACCAAAAAGGAACATGCGACCATTATTAGAAAAAGGGGGATGTTTTCATGAAGAAGAGAGTTCTCTCCGCAACCATGACCAGCCTAGTAGCGTTGGCCATGCTGATTGCTGGATGCTCTAGCACGTCAACGACACAAGCGCCGGCAGAACAACCAAAGACAGAAACTCCGGCACCTGCTACTGAGCCTGCAAAAACTGGACCGAAGCAATTAATCGTTGGTCGCGGTGCAGACACAAAAGGGCTTGACCCAATCACGCAAACAGATGGTGAGACATTTAAGGTAACAGAGAACGTTATGGATACATTGATTGGCTTCGCGGATGGCTCAACAGAGCTCGCTCCATCGCTGGCTGAGAAATGGGAAGTAACTCCTGATGGTCTCGTTTATACGCTGAAGCTGAGATCAGGCGTGAAGTTCCACGATGGAACGGATTTCAATGCAGAGGCGGTCAAATACAACTTTGAGCGCTGGAGCGACAAGAGCCACCCACAACATTCACCAGAGGGCTTCGAGTATTACATCAGCCAATTCGGTGGATACAAGGGTGACGCGAATCACGTCATCAAATCCGTGGAAGCAGTCGATCCAACCACTGTAAAATTCACCTTGACTCGTCCATTGGCTCCATTCCTTGCCAACCTGGCAATGTCTCCTTTCGCGATTGGTTCGCCTGAGGCATTGAAAAAGGATGTTAAGAAATTTAATGAGCATCCAATCGGTACAGGGCCTTTCAAATTCGTAGAGTGGAAGCGTAACGACACGATCACGCTCGAGAAAAACCCTGATTACTGGAACCCAGGATATCCAAAGCTGGATAAATTGGTGTTCAAGGTTATTCCGGAAAACACGGCACGTCTGACTGCTTTGGCATCTGGTGAGATCGACTTGATGGATGGTCTGAACACAGATGATATCCCAGCAGTAAAAGACAATAAAGACCTGCAACTCTTCCTGCGCCCTACTAATAACATCGGATACATCGGCTTTAACGTAGAGAAGAAGCCACTCGACAATCCAAAAGTTCGTGAAGCCATTGCTTATGCAATTAACAAACCTGAAATCGTAACAGCCTTCTTCGATGGAGTTGGAGAACCAGCAGTCAACCCAATGCCAAAAACCATGTGGGGACATAACAACGATATTAAAGATCGTGAGTTTAACCTCGATAAAGCAAAACAATTGCTGGCGGAGGCAGGACATCCAAACGGCTTTAAAATCAAGTTCTGGGCAATGCCAGTTCCACGTCCGTACATGCCAGAAGGTGTGAAGATTGCAGAAGCAATCCAGCAAGACCTGAAGAAAATCGGGGTTGATGCTGAGATCGTGACGATGGAATGGGCAACGTATTTGGAAAAGACTCGTTTGGGTGAGCAAGAAATGTTCATGCTTGGTTGGACAGGTGACAATGGCGACCCTGACAACTTCTTGGCTGTCTTGCTCGACAAGAACAGCATTGGTAGCAACAACTATACACGCTGGGCAAACGACGAAGCTTCTCAATTGATGATGAAGGCTCAGTCTACTCCAGACCAAGCAGAGCGCGAAAAACTGTACAAACAAGTACAAGAGATCATCTTCAAAGATGTGCCAATGGTTCCGCTGGCACACTCTACACCAGCTTTGGCAGGAAAAGCGAATATCGTAGACTACAACCCGCATCCAAAAGGATCTGAAAGTTTGGAAAAGGTAGATTTCAAGTAAGCTGATTCATAGTAATTGGGTAAGAGGAGTGCATACCTCTTCTTACCCTTCTTTCATTCATTTGGCGATAATTTTATGCAGGAAGGCGAGGAGATGGCATTGCTAGCTTACAGCATTCGAAGAATTTTAATGCTCATTCCTGTCTTAGTGGGCATGTCAATCATCGTTTTTTCCATTATTCGTGCCATCCCTGGTGATCCGGCTTTGACGATTTTGGGAGAAAAGGCAACACCACAAGCGATTGCAGACATACGAGAGGCATTGGGTTTGAATAATCCGTGGTACATACAGTATTTCGATTATATGAAAGATATTTTGAGTGGAAATCTTGGGGAATCATTGCAAACGAATGCGCCGATTTCAGATGAAATCTTGCCTTATTTGGCGGCGACGACTGAACTTACGATTGTAAGTATGCTTATTGCTGTGTTTATCGGTGTAAATGCAGGGATTCTTTCTGCGTGGAAGCAAAACTCCTGGTTTGACTACTGTGCGATGTTGATCGCCTTGGTCGGTGTATCCATGCCAATTTTTTGGCTAGGTTTGATGGAGCAGTGGGTGTTTGCCCAAGAATTGAAATGGCTGCCATCAGTTGGTCGCGACGATTCGCGTAATCCCGTAGAGGCCATTACGCACTTTTATATACTGGATACGATGATCGCTGGTCAGTGGGATCAGCTTTGGGAAGTCATCAAGCATTTGATCCTGCCAGGAATTGCGTTAGGTACGATTCCGATGGCGATCATTGCACGCATCACTCGTTCGAGCATGCTGGAAGTCATGCGTGCCGACTATGTCAGAACCGCTCGTGCAAAAGGGCTGACGCAGTTTTGGGTCGTGTACAAGCATGCGCTGAAAAATGCAATGATCCCTGTCTTGACGGTAATTGGTTTGCAAACAGGGTTGCTGTTGGGTGGAGCTGTTTTGACAGAAACGATCTTCGGATGGCCAGGTGTCGGTCGTTATATTGTGACCGCCATTGGAAACCGTGACTATCCGGTTATCCAATCCGGTATCCTTGTGATCGCGACGATTTTCGTCCTGATCAACCTCTTGGTCGACCTTCTGTACGCCTATATCGATCCACGCATCAAATATCGCTAAGGAGGGACGAAGAGACATGGCACAACCACACTTACAACCACAAGATCAGGTAGTACCTTTAAAAGTGAAGCAAGAAGAAGTAGTCTCTCCTTGGAAGGATGCATGGAGGACGCTACGAAAAAACAAGCTGGCGCTGGTGGGCTTCGGGATTATTTTGTTTTTCATTGTTGTGGCGGTATTAGCTCCATGGATTGCGCCTTATCCGTACGACGAAGGCAAGCTCGTGATGAAAAACAAGCCACCTTCCGAAGAGCATTGGTTTGGAACAGATTACAATGGTCGCGATGTGTTTAGTCGCGTTATTTATGGGGCACAAATCTCCTTGTGGGTAGGGACGTTCTCTGTCATTGGCTCCGTTCTCGCAGGGACCTTGCTCGGTCTTGTGGCAGGATATTATGGCAGATGGATTGATACAATCATTTCGCGTCTCTTTGATATTATGCTTGCGTTTCCAAGTATTCTTTTGGCAATCGCTGTCGTTGCCATCTTGGGGCCTTCT
This sequence comes from Brevibacillus sp. Leaf182, assembly GCF_001423865.2. Lineage (NCBI taxonomy): Bacteria > Bacillati > Bacillota > Bacilli > Caryophanales > Paenibacillaceae > Brevibacillus > Brevibacillus sp. Leaf182. The sequence goes on from NZ_LMPN02000027.1 coordinate 83,017, forward strand.
TTGCAAAACGCCTTGATTGCGATTGCGATTATTAACATTCCGACCTTTGGGCGCTTGGTGCGTGCCCGCGTATTGAGCTTGAAGGAAGAAGAATTCGTCATGGCCGCACGGGCAATCGGGATGAAAAATTCCCGGATTATCATGCAGCATATTTTGCCGAACAGCCTCGCACCAATCATTGTGACAGGGACGATGGGGATCGCCACAGCGATAATCGAAGCAGCAGCACTTGGCTTTCTCGGACTGGGAGCACAAGCGCCAGAACCGGAATGGGGAAAAATGCTCGCTGATTCGCGTCAGTACATTCAGAAAGCACCTTGGACTGTTATTTTTCCAGGGCTCTCTATCATGCTGACAGTTCTCGGCTTTAACTTAATTGGAGACGGCTTGCGCGATGCACTCGACCCGCGGATGAAGAGCTAGTTAAATTGTAAAAAGACAGAAGGAGCTGGAGTCGTCCTTCTGTCTTTTTCTTTATCCTTCTTCCATGAAGGTGCGGCACAACTGATTGAAACCAGGAGCAGCTTTCGTGATGACTTGATGCTTCACGTTAGGGATCATCTCGAGTTTTACTTTTGGTAATTTCATGGTAAGCATTTGCGCATAATGGTGCATCCGTTGATCTTGTTTGCCATAGGCAAGTAAAATCGGAAGCTGGATGTTGCCCAGACGCTCCGTACACTGATAACGATGTCCCGCAGCGTAAAGGTATTTTAAGCTGTTGGGATCTGTTTTGGAGGCGTGGGCCGTCCATTTTTCCCGCATTTCTGGGTCATCGACATGGGAGGAAGCAATTGAACGGGCAAGAAGAGGGACGCCGTGAAGCATCGACAACGCCTGGGCCACCCAAAATCGTCCATGCAAATACAGGTCATTCACTTCGGAAAAACCACTCGCGAGTATTCCGCCTTGTACATGATCAGGATAGCGAAGACAGTATTCAAGGGCGATAGTAGCACCTTGGGAGTACCCCAAAATAAAGGGACGTTCAATGCCGAGTGACCCGACAAGTTTATGGAGCCGTTCTGCCAGCTCCCCAATGGAAAAGGGCTTCTCCATCGGTGAACTGTCGCCATGTCCGGGCAGATCAGGGACAATGAGCTGATATGTATCTGCGAGTGTTTGCTGATAAACAAAATTGATAGAGCCGATGCATGGTGCATGGATACACAATAGCGGCTGGCCTTTCCCTGATATGTGAAAAGCAAACTGCTTGCCATCCTGATGGACGAGTATTTGTTCCATTTTCGTTTTCACCCCACTCTTAGGTTGTCCGATACGAAGTAGATTTTTCAATTGAAGTCTTCTTTTTTTGATGGGGAAGTGGTATTCTCGCAATAGAATAATTGGTGAAAGCAGGGTGAAGAAGTTGTTTCAAGAGCGCATTTCGAAGCTCCACACGTTTTTGACAGAGCAAGAGCTGAACGCGGTGTTGATTACCTCTCCCAAGCACGTCTACTATTTGACCGGATTTTTTACAGACCCGCATGAACGTTTTATGGGTCTCGTTATTCCTGCGGAGGGAAAACCTTCTTTAATTGTACCTGCTCTTGATCGTGAGGCAGCGGCAGAGGCTTCGTTCGTTCAAGATATCCATACACATACGGATATCCAAAACCCGTATGAAATCCTCAAGCAAGTGTTGCCAGCGAACTTGACGAAGCTGGGTATTGAGAAAAGTCATATGACTGTCGAGCGCTATGAAGCACTTGGACAGGTTGTTCTGGCGTCGAGCTATGTAGACGTGGAAGAGCCACTGCGTGAAATGCGTTTGATCAAATCCGCGGATGAAGTGGATCGTCTGAAGCACGCGGTTCAGTTGGTCGAGGATTCCTTGCGGGAGACCCTGAAAAAAGTCAAGACAGGCATGACCGAGACAGAAATCGTAGCTGAGCTGGAATTCCAGATGAAGCGTTTGGGTGCCGAAGGTCCATCCTTTACGTCCATGGTATTGGCAGGGGAGAAGTCGGCACTGCCACACGGGAAACCAGGAACGCGCCAAGTGCAAGAAGGCGACTTGCTTTTGTTTGATATTGGGGTAGCAGCGAACGGATATGTATCGGATATTACCCGTACCTTTGCTGTAGGCGAGATCAGTGCCCAGCTTCAAGAAATTTACGAGACAGTATTGGCTGCCAACGAAGCGGCAATTGCTGAGATTCGTCCGGGTGTGACCTTTGCACATTTGGACAAAACTGCGCGCGATGTCATCACCGCAAAAGGCTACGGAGAATACTTTATGCACCGTCTAGGGCATGGACTTGGGATGGATGTACATGAATATCCGTCTGTTCACAGCCAGAACCAAGAAGTACTTCGTCCAGGGATGGTCTTTACGATCGAGCCGGGCATCTATCTGCCAGGTGTAGGCGGCGTGCGGATTGAAGACGATGTATTGGTTACGGAAACGGGCGTTGAAATTCTCACGCAGTTCCCGAAAAAACTGACTTCTATCAACTAATGAATAAATCGTAAAAATTGAATACGTATCGAATGGTGCTAGATGGTAAATGCCGTCAGCTTAAAAGGGAAGTCCGGTGAGAAACCGGCGCGGTCCCGCCACTGTAACGAGGAGCGCCTAGCGAATAGCCACTGTTTTTTGCAAGACAAAAAATGGGAAGGTAGCTGGGGGTGTTGATTCGTAAGCCAGGAGACCTGCCATGCGAGCATATACAATCGACCCACGAGGATGGGGCAGATGTGGAAGTAGTCTATGAACGGGCGCCTTTGCGCCTGCTTATCGCTATATCTACGTTTGTCATGCACCTCCCGATTGAAATGGGGGGTGCTTTTTTTTTGGAGGATTTGGTTCAACCCATCATATATATACAGAAAAGGGGATGACAGATGTTTAAGGCATACAAAACACATACAGTAATGAAAGGACTAGCTTTCGGTATCATGACAGCTGCCATGCTTTTGGTTTCGGCATGCGGCTCCTCTACGACAACACAGGCTCCAGCCAAAACAGAACAAACGGCTGCTCCAGCAGCAGAGGGCAAGTCAGTAACACTAACCAATAATGGCATCGAAATGACCTATCCAACAGCACCTGAGCGTGCCGTGACATTGAACCAACACGTCACCGAAATCATGCTGGCACTGGGCCTTGCTGATAAAATGGTCGGAACCGCTTACCTAGATGATGAAATCCTTCCAGAGCTCAAAGCAGATTACGACAAGATTCCGGTACTGTCTGATAAGTATCCAACGAAAGAAGTGCTGCTGGCAGCCAACCCAGACTTCGTGTACGCTGGATGGAAAAGCGGATTCGGCGAAAAGGGCGTAGGATCTATGCAGGACTTGGAAAAGGTCGGCATCAAATCGTATCTGCAAGCGTCATCAAGCATGCCTGGCCCGACTATCGACGATGTGTTTGCAGACATTACGAATATTGGACGCATTTTCCGTGTGGAAGACAAAGCCAATGATTTGATCAATAAAATGAAGAGTGAAATGGACCAAACGCTTAGTAAAATTGGCAAGGTGGACGAGCCACTTAACGTGTTCGTGTACGACAACGGGGAAGATAAGCCATTCACAGCAGCCAACAACTACATGACGTCCTTAATCAAGACTGCTGGCGGTAAGAACATTTTTGATGACATTCAAAAGGGTTGGGCAGAGGTTAGTTGGGAACAAGTAGTGAGTCGCAATCCAGACGTGATTATTATCGTAGACTACGGTGATAGAACCGTCGAGCAAAAACGTAATTTCCTTTTGACCAAAAAAGAACTGGCGGATATCCCGGCAATTAAAAATCAACGACTAATGGTATTGCCATTGTCTGCGGCTTCTGAAGGCGTTCGAGGACCGATTGCGCTAAAAATTTTGGCGGAAGGACTCTACCCGGATAAATTCAAATAGAGTACGACCCTTTTAAGGGAGGGAATAGCACTGCAACAGATCAAGTTACCTTATATCATCATTACTCTACTGGTCGGACTCTTCCTCTCCATTACGTTTGCAGTTACCTTGGGTTCAGTGGAGATTAAGCCGACAACGGTATGGAAAATCGCCTTATCAAAAATTCCGATGTTGAACCAATGGATTGAGGTGGATTGGTCCAAAGGGGAGCAAACGATTATTTGGGATATACGCTTTCCACGTGTTCTCTTGGGGGCGATCGTCGGCGCAGGTCTGTCTGTCGTGGGAGTAGCCATCCAGTCGTTGGTTCGCAACTCCCTGGCTGACCCGTATGTATTAGGCGTATCTTCAGGTGCTTCGGTTGGCGCTACCTCGGTGATTATATTCGGAGCATTCAGCATGTACGGGCAGTATGCACTATCCTTTGGCGCTTTTACAGGCTCCCTTGTGTCAATTATTCTCATTTTTACGCTATCCCGTATTGGAGGACAAAACTCGACGGTACGCCTGCTCATGGCTGGAATTGCGATATCTGCGATCTTGTCGGCCATTACCAGTCTTCTTGTTTTTTCAGCGCCGAATGAGCATGGAATTGGGACAGTCCTGTTTTGGTTAAGTGGCAGTCTGGCTGGGGGGAAATGGGAGTACCTGACGATCCCTACATTGATTGTCGTCATCTGCCTCATCGTCTTAATGGCCCAATACCGCTCGCTCAATGCGATGCTGATGGGCGAGGAGTCAGCAGGGACATTGGGGGTTAATACGGTACAATTCCGCAAGCTTCTCCTGGTGATCACGGCACTGCTTACGGGGGTGATTGTGTCCATTGCGGGATCAATCGGTTTTGTCGGATTAATGATGCCCCACATCGTCCGTGTGATGGTCGGATCAGATCACAGACGTGTCCTGCCTGTCAGCGCATTGTTTGGCGCGATATTTCTAATCTGGGTCGATGTAGTCGCCAGGCTTGCATTTGCACCGGAAGAACTGCCGATTGGTATTTTGACAGCGCTGTGTGGAGGTCCATTCTTTATCTGGTTGATGTTGCGGAGTTCTTATTCCTTTGGAGGTAGCGGACGATGAATTTGTTGGTTGAGAATATATCGGTCGAACTGGAGAAAAAGGGAATTCTTCGCCATGTTAGTCTGGAGGTGCGGTCCGGAGAGTTTGTGGGGCTGATCGGGCCGAATGGCAGCGGAAAATCCACGTTGCTAAAAAGCATTTATCGCGTATTGAAGCCACGTTCGGGATGGATCTCGCTTGATGGCGACGACGTATACAAGTTAACCTCACGTCAAAACGCTCAGCGAATGGCGGCAGTACGGCAGGAGTCCTCTGTTGAATTCGATTTTTCGGTAACCGAAATCGTGAATATGGGACGTGCTCCGCATAAGCGGCTATTTCAGTCAGATAACGCAGAGGACGTTCGGATCTGTGAAGATGCACTACAGAGGGTAGGGATGCATACATACGCTGATCGCAGCTTTTTCAGTTTATCAGGTGGGGAGAAGCAGCGGGTGCTGATTGCTAGAGCTTTGGTGCAGCAAGCCCAGTTCCTTGTCCTTGATGAACCGACGAATCATCTGGATGTTCGATACCAGTTGCAGGTGATGGATCTGGTCAAAACGCTGGGGATTACGGTCTTGTCTTCGTTGCATGATCTCAATATTGCTGCGATGTACTGCGATCGGCTGTACGTGATCTGTGAGGGGGAAATCGTTACATCGGGGACGCCAGAGGAAGTTTTGACACCCAAGCTGATCCTAGATGTTTTCGGAGTAGAGACAGAAGTGACGACGCACCCCATTACAGGCAAAAAGCATGTGTATTTCTACTCGGAAGCGATCCGTGTGAAGCCATCTGTCCAGAAGGTCGTGAGTGGAGCCAACGGATAGGGGTGGCGGAGCTGAGTTTCTTTGGTTTTCATATGAGAGGATGCCTGGTCGGCGTCCTTTTTTGTTAAGCGGACGCCATAAGAAGCCTGGGACAGGATGTGACGAGCGAACAGGGCCTACTAGGCTGACCAGTTGGATGAAAAGGGTCTCTTATTGATCAAAGGAGCTGTGCAATACGTCGCGAATTTGTTGGATATATTCGATTTCTATCTCGATAAGAAAAATCCATAAAACAAGATGGGAGATGACCCGAATGGCGGAAGTAACGAAAGAACAGGCGCGCAAATTTCATGACGGTGTTCACGTTCTGGATGGGCATTTTGATCTGCTGATGGATGTGGAGATTCAGCGTGGATACGGTCGAACCAAAATGATCGAGACGGAGTATTTGCCACGGTTCCAGCAAGGGGGTGTGCATTCCATCGTGGCAGCGGTGTTTGTAGAGGATGCTTTTGTACCGGAGATGAGTCTGCGCAAGGCGCTCAACCAGATCAGCGCTATGCATGCAGAGGCGGCAGAGTCACCCGAGCACATCGTCATCGCCAAAAATCTAGATGATTTGCAACGGGCAAGAGCGGAACAAAAAGTATCGTTCATCCTGTCGTTGGAAGGGGCAGAGCCGCTGCATAACGATTTGAGTCTCTTGCGTGTCTTTTATGAGCTTGGTGTACGGATGATGGGGCTGGTATGGAGTCGGCGCAACTTCGTTGGGGACGGCAGCTTTTTTGCACCGGTGCGCGAAGGGAAAAAAGGAGGCATCACTGATTTCGGTGTGCATCTCATCGAGGAAGCGGAAAAGCTGGGCATCGTTATCGATGTGAGCCATTTGAATGACGAAGGGTTCTGGGACGTGATGGAAATCGCTGAAAAGCCAGTGATTGCTTCTCATTCCAACAGCCGAACAGTCGTGCCAACGATGCGGAATTTGACAGATGAGCAGATCAAAGCGATTGCGGAAAAGGACGGACTTGTCGGGTTGAATGCATGTAGCATGTTCACAGCGGCGAGCAGCGCTGGCGCAACTATTGAGAGACTGATTGATCATGTTGACTATATGAAGAAGCTTGTCGGAGCAAGGCACATTGGTATGGGCCTAGATCTGTGCGATGATTTGACGAAATATTTGCCCTTGGATAAGATTGCCAAAACCAAAGAGATGCCATTTGATGTAGTAAAAGGTCATGCGTCACTTCCGGAAATGACGCGTGAGCTGATGAAGCGCGGGTACACAGATACAGAAATCGAAGGAATCTTGGGTGGTAATTTCCTCAGAGTGTATCAGGAAGTGTGGAAGTAGATCAGATACAGGAGGAATGACGGATGGTACAGACTGGGTGCAAACAAGTCTCTTTTGGCCGTTCTCTATGCAGCCAGCTCAGCGCGGGATACAGATTGGAAACCGAGACAGTCATTGCCTCGCAACGTGTCTACCATGACAGCCAGTATCCGAGTCATATCAAGCTCCCTCTCTTGCAGTCTGGGGGAAGTAAGTAATCTTCAGGAGGTATCTAAAGCATTATGACTATCTACAGTTGCAAAAAATGCAAGTTCCGTTACGATGAGTGGCTAGGTGATACGAAAAATGGCGTCCCGCCTGGGGTGCCTTTTCCTCATTTAGCAGGTTCTGTGTGTACCGAATGCGGGATGGACGAGGAAGGTCGGCACTTGCCGCTTCCTGAAACGAAGTACACAAACGTAGAAGCTACGTATTACGATCAGTTTGCCGGGAAGGCCAGCATCGCTTTTTATCGAAACTGGTTGCTGGGAGAAGCGGAGCAATCACCAATCTCCGTGCTGGAGCTGGGTGTTGGAACAGGGAGAATTGCCATTGAGCTGGCACGGAATGACTTGTCCGTCTGCGGGATCGATTGGAGCCCGGATATGCTGGAGATGGCCTCCAAAAAGAAACGGCGCATGTTGAAAGGAAAAGAAGAACGGCTGGAGCTGGTAGAACAAAATATATGGGAGTTGGAGCTTGATCGGCAATTTACGCATGTGCTTCTTCCGGAAGGGATTTTTCAGCAGGCCACCTGTAGGGCCAAGCAACGTCAATTGCTTTCGGTCATCCACGATTACATAACAGAGGACGGGACAGTGGCCATTGATTTACTCTTGCCGCCAGTAAAAACTCAATGGACAACGATGCAACGCAAATTCGTTTTCCCGGACCGTATGGTGTATCAAAAGGTAGAGGGTGAAACCTCGCTCTTGGACCAAAAGTTCCGCTACACGCTTACTTATGAGACTTTTCTTGATCAGATCGAGCAGCCGAGGTATCGTGTAGAGCGCGAGATGGCGCTGCTTTTGCCTACAGAGCTTGAGCTGTTACTGGAAGGATCAGGCTTTCATGTCACCTATAGCAAAGAGAATGTATTCCACAAGCAAGAGTGCGAACCGAGTCAAGCGGACACGGGCTATGATATGGATCGTTGGCAGCATGGTGGGTATCCATTCGCGGAACCTGTCGGGACACCGGGTGGAGCCACTCGCTGGACGATTTTGGCGAAAAAAATTTCTTCCACCACTTTGTAACAAAACGTCTGCTGCTGCATCTAACCAGTATAAATGCGAGTGAAGGAGGTCGCGCCCTTGGAAAAATTGCAGCAAACGACAGATGCTGCGTTTGAACAAATCATGAGGGAGTATGGGACCCGCGTGCTTCGACTCGTCACTTTTTTGGTCAAAGATCGCAGCTTGGCAGAGGATATTACACAGGATGTATTCGTCAAGGTGTATCGGCATCTTCCCCGATTTAGGCAGGAGAGCAGTGTGCACACGTGGTTGTATCGAATCGCGGTTAATGAGTGCAAAGGTTATTTGCGTTCTTGGTCGTTTCGTCATATCCTTCCCCGCTCGTGGATTAGACAGGATGGGGAGCTTTCTACAGAAAGTCTTGTGCTCGATCAAGCCGAGAGGGACCAGCTCGTAGCAGAAGTGTTGCAGCTTCCTCCACTCTATCGTCAAGTGATTGCCCTTCATTACTATGCGGATTTATCCATCGGAGAGGTGGCGGATGTGCTTGGGGTAACGGAAGGAACAGTCAGAACTCGGTTGCATAGGGCCAGACAGCAGCTTCGGAAGAGAATGGGAGAGGGGAGGGACTGGGAATGGACGAAAACCGATGGCTCACGGACTTAAAGGAACGGGCAGATCAGACCGTTTTTCGTGATGTACAGTTCACTGCATCGATGGAAGAGCGAGTGCGGCAGAGGGTGAGGCCCGGGACAGGGTGGATGACTGGCTGGAGGAAGCTAGCCTTGCCAGGCGTTGTGCTGACGATGGGCTTGCTATTGTGGTTCGGGCTTCCCATTCAGGAGGAGAGACAATCTGCACAGCATGAGATGAGACCTTCCCAACAAGAGACACAAGTACCCGCCTTGTTACCAGGAGGACAAATCGTCGAAGCCGATTTATGGAAGCTGTCGCCTTCTTTGTCATCCACTTACGACAATCAATCCTTTTCTTATTTGGGAGAAAGGCCTGTCCGCATCATGACAGATCAGGACGGTTTCTACGAAGGGCAGACGCAGCGGGTGATATGGCTGTTGAATGGGGACTACGCAGAGGAAGTAGAGATCGCTGCTTACAACACCAATGGGACCCGTCTGTCGTTGGGCAGGTACGAGGTTATGGACCCGTTATACGATGCAGATGGACATTTTCCTTCAGGGATTGTGTTACCAGAACCAGGAAAATGGAAGCTGGAAGTAAGAACAGGAGGCAAACATCTCGGACAAGTTTTTGTCGAGGTGAAAAAAGGGATAGCACCCGCGAACCGTCAACTTGTCGGGCCTATTATTCAACAGTATTTGGGGACAGAAAACGATAAGCTGGGGTGGCTGGGAAAACAGCGCGAGATAAGCGTTGAGCTCCTCGGTGTGGAAGCGCCCGATGCTGCGAAACGAACCGTATATGCTTGGGTGAAAATAACGGGTAGCAACTCTTCCGCGCTCCGTGCACCCATGGTCTTTCAAATCGCCTACAATGGAAATGATTATCGGGTAACGGACTTCCAAATGCCCGAGGACGGCAGCAACTACCAGAGCAGTCTGCAAAAATTGTTTCCACCTAAAGTGCTGGAGCAAGTTCACAATCGACCAAACAAAAAGTAAGAATGACAAAACGGACCTTTGCGTAAAAGAAGGTCCGTTTTTCGCTATTTATTTTTATCCGTATATTTGAGCACCTATCGCCAAGTATGTCCCATTGCGGCGGGGCAGGCTATGGCCATTCGCAACCATCACTGGGGGATGAGAAACTTGTGTAAAGCCGGTTTGCTTCAAATAATTATGAAACGTTGCTTGCTCATCTGGTACGTCTATCCGCACACGTCCGGTATGATGTTGTGTCAGCTTGTACAGGAGGTGTTCAGCCATGATGGCATTTTCTGCGACGATCGGTCCCGCGATTAGGTTGACTGGGCCTTGAACGGCGAAGCCATACCCGATGATATTGCCGGAGCGATTTTTGGCTACGAGACAGGTAGTAGCTTGTCTCATGCGTGTCTCGAGAAAATGAGTGCGCCTGCTACCATGTGCTGCTTTGTCCAATGCAACCACGCCCGGAAAATCGTTCAACGCCATTGGTACAATTTCAAATTCGTCAGGGACTTCGTTTTGTCGAGGTGCTTTAGGCACAAGGCGTTCAGCGATAAATTTTTGAATACGATCCACTGTCTGGAACCCGAGATTTTTGTACAGTGGCTCGCCTTCTGGAGTCGCAATGAGCATGATCGTTGTATCGGTAGAAACAGACGTCATGCACGCCTTCATGAGCTGTCGGCCAAATCCTTTGCCTTGTGACGAGGGATGGACGATCACCATACCGATGCTCGCAAGCTTGTCATCGTAGGGGATGATAGCTGCACATGAAAGGAGGGTGCCACTCGTGTCTTTGTGACCATATACGGTTCCGATAGACAGAATTGTGCGAATTTCAGCTTCGTCGTAATCCCAGCCTACGGAATCAGATAAGGCAATGAGTCCAGGAATATCCGATATCGTTAAGGAATGCAAGCAAGAGTCAACGCTGTTCACTTTGATCATTCTCCGTTTCTTTCTTTGTGTTCACGGCGGTATCGCCGAAGAGATTGTGTAATGCTTCCGCCACTTTTGTACGGGTAGCGGCCAAACGGCTCGCAGCTCCATGCTCGTGAAGCGGATCACTCCACGCGAAACCATCATATTGAAATCGAGGGATGACGTGCATATGAAAATGAGTCAGCTCGTTGAAAGCACCGCCGTTTTGACAAATAGTAATGCCATCGGGCTTGTACAACTTGTTAAGGCCATGGGACAGAGATGTGACTGCCTCGCATACCTTTTGCATCGTACGTTCATCCAAGTCTGTCCACTCTACAGAATGCTGCTTCGGGAGAATGAGCATGTGACCTTCCGAAAAAGGATCGATATCCAAGAGGCACGCGACCCATTCGTTTTCATAGACGATATGCGCTACTTCGATTCCATGCGCCAACCGACAGCCCAAACAATCGCCTTGCTGTAGTTTCACACCTAGCCACCTCCATGCTAGTTACCACTTTAGCACAGGAAAAGTTTGGATACGAGAAAAAGGAGGCAAATGCCTGATTCTCTTTGGTTGCTCTTTATATCATCGGTTTGTTATAATTACTGTTAGTGTATTTTTTGTGAGGCGCAATCTGAACGTTTGAATGGATTCGCGTGGGAGGGAACGAACAACACATGGATCGTCGTGAAAGACAAAAAAGGATACGAAATTTTTCCATCATCGCCCACATTGACCATGGAAAGTCGACGCTGGCAGACCGCATTTTGGAGCTGACCGGTGCTTTGACTGCACGTGAGATGGAAGCCCAGTTTCTTGACACGATGGAGCTGGAAAAAGAGCGCGGGATTACGATTAAGCTCAATGCCGTGCGTTTGAACTATAAAGCAGATGACGGTGAGGAATACATTCTCCACCTGATTGACACCCCTGGACACGTCGACTTTACGTATGAAGTATCCCGCAGTTTGGCTGCCTGTGAAGGGGCTATCCTCGTCGTGGATGCGGCACAAGGGATCGAGGCCCAGACTTTGGCTAACGTGTATTTGGCGTTGGACAGCAACCTGGAGATCATTCCAGTTGTTAACAAGATCGACCTGCCAAGTGCAGAGCCTGAGCGCGTGAAGCAAGAGGTTGAGGACGTGATCGGTCTGGATGCCAGCGATGCGGTTCTGACTTCTGCCAAGGCGGGTATCGGGATTAAAGAAGTACTGGAAGCCGTTGTGCAAAAAGTACCTGCTCCAGAGGGAGACCCGGATGCACCTCTCCAAGCTTTGATTTTCGACTCCTATTTTGATGCGTATCGTGGCGTTATTGCCTCCATCCGTGTCATCAACGGAACCTTGAAAAAAGGTATGAAGATCAAGATGATGGCGACAGGCAAGTCATTTGAGGTAACCGAAATCGGTACATCCACACCACGTCAAACGCAAGTAGAAGAATTGACGGTTGGAGATGTAGGCTACGTAGCTGCTTCCATTAAAACAGTGGGAGACACTAGTGTGGGGGATACCATTACAGATGCGAATCGCCCTGCACCTGAACCGCTACCTGGTTACCGCAAGATCAACCCGATGGTTTTCTGCGGTTTGTACCCAATCGAAACGAACGAGTACAACGATCTGCGCGATGCATTGGAAAAGCTCCAGCTAAACGATGCTTCCCTGCAGTTTGAACCGGAGACTTCCCAAGCACTTGGCTTTGGTTTCCGTTGTGGATTCTTGGGACTCCTGCACATGGAGATCATCCAGGAGCGGATCGAACGGGAATTCAACATTAACTTGATTACGACCGCGCCGAGCGTTATTTACCGCATTACCAAAACGAACGGGGAAGTATTCGAAATCGACAACCCGTCTAAAATGCCGGAAGCGCAAAAGATCGAAATGGTCGAGGAGCCTTACGTTACGGCGACAGTCATGGTGCCGAAAGAATACGTCGGTGATGTTATGCAGTTGTGCCAAGGTAAACGCGGTGAGTTTCTCGACATGCAGTATATGGGCGAGAACCGTGTGCAACTGAAGTACGACATGCCTTTGTCGGAAATCGTTTACGATTTCTTTGACCTGCTGAAGTCGGGTACAAAAGGCTATGCATCCTTTGACTACGAGCTAGGTGGGTACAAAGCTTCCAAGCTGGTGAAAATGGATATTCTCCTCAACAGCGAAGTGGTGGATGCTCTGTCGTTTATCGTACACAAAGACACAGCTTATCCTCGTGGAAAAGTCATCTGCGAAAAGCTGAAGGAACTGATTCCTCGTCAGCAATTCGAGGTGCCGATTCAGGCGACCATCGGACACAAGGTTGTCGCTCGTGAAACGATCAGTGCGTTGCGTAAAAACGTTCTTGCTAAATGTTACGGTGGGGACATCTCGCGTAAGCGCAAACTGCTCGAAAAGCAAAAAGAAGGAAAGAAGCGCATGAAGTCTGTCGGTTCCGTAGAGGTACCACAAGAGGCGTTTATGGCTGTATTGCGCATGGATGATAAGAAGTAGGCCTGACCTTGTGTCAGGTCTTTTCCATTAAAAGCGGTGGTCAAAAAGTCGGCTTTTGATCACGAAGCCATTTATGAAAGTTGATTCGGCATCGAAAATGGCGTTCACCTTCGAAGTCCGGTGCTCATGTAGGACCCCTACACTCCGCTCCTCCTTCATCAGGTTCTCGCCACTTTCTCGGTGCTGAAAAACCGACTTTTTGACTTTTCATTTTATCAATTTTAGGAGGGAAAGGGACATGATGCCACAATCGGTTTACATTCACATTCCCTTTTGTACGAATAAATGTTACTACTGTGACTTCAACTCATTTGTGACGAACAATCCGCAGCTCATTTGGGATTACTTAGACGCATTGAAAAGCGAAATGGAGATCACCTTCAGACAGCAGCCGATTGAGCAGGTGAAAACGATTTTTGTCGGTGGAGGGACGCCTACGTTTCTCGATCATGCCCAAATGCGCGCGTTTTTGGAACTGGTACAAAAGCAGTTGGGCAAGTACTGGGCGGATGATATCGAGTTCTCGATGGAAGCGAATCCGGGAACGACAGATGTGGAAAAGCTGCGAATCATGCGTGAGTTGGGTGTCAATCGCCTGAGCTTTGGTGTGCAGTCCTTTGACGACGCGCTTTTAAAACGACTGGGACGAATCCATGACCAAGAAGCTGTGTACCGCAGTATCGATAATGCGAAAAAAGTAGGCTTCGACAACTTCAGCATCGACCTGATGTTTGGGTTGCCAGACCAGACACTAGACATTTTCCGCCAGACGTTGGACAAGGCGTTTGGGCTAGGCACCACCCATTTCTCCGCGTACAGTCTCAAGGTGGAGGAGAACACGCTGTTCCACACGCTCTACCAGAAGGATCAGCTACCACTGCCATCTGAAGAGACAGAGCTTGAGATGTACATGGTCTTAATAGAAGAGATGGAGCGTCACGGGTACAAGCAGTATGAAATTAGCAATTTTGCAAAACCGAGTTTCGAGAGCAAACATAATAAAACCTATTGGCTCAATCGTGAATACTATGGGTTGGGTGCAGGGGCCCACGGCTATGTGTGCGGCCACCGACACGTAAATGCTGGTCCGCTTGCGATTTACATGCAGAAGTGCAAGGAAGGGCTGCCGCGTGTAGAACAATTCGAAGTACCACGCGAGGATGCCATGGAGGAACAGATGATTTTGGGGCTGAGGTTGAGAGAAGGAGTTGACCTTTCGGCGTTTGCATCCCGTTTTGGCGCAACTGTTCATGATGTGTTTGGGACAATAATAGAAGAAGAGGTAGCCAAAGGAATGCTGCAAGAACAGGACGGGTTTTTGAAGCTGACGAAACAGGGGCTTCCGCTCGGAAATGAGGTATTTGCACGCTTTCTTCGTTAAGTACAAAGCGAAACTCGCGAAAAATGAGATTTTTTGTCTCTGGAACTAGCTCAAGTTCGTTGACAAATCCTTCTACTATTGATACCTTAGTATATAGATTTAGCACTCGATAAGCATGAGTGCTAACAATCCAACAGGAGGCGAGCGACATCCATGTTATCAGACCGTCAACAAATGATTTTAAACGCGATTGTCGATAATTACATTCATTCTGCCGAACCTGTTGGCTCCCGAACCATTTCCAAACGGGACGACATCGGATTCTCTTCGGCAACGATACGCAACGAGATGTCTGACTTGGAAGATTTGGGGTACCTAGAACAGCCCCATACTTCGGCGGGACGCGTTCCTTCTACAAAAGGATACCGCTTCTATGTCGATAACTTGATTCAGCCTCATCTTTTGGAGGAAGCTGAGTTGGGTAAACTAAAACAGTTGTTTGCCGAACGTATTCTCCACGCAGAACAAGTGGTAGAGTACACTGCCCAAATTCTCTCTCAGTTGACAAACTACACGGCGATTGTCTTGGGTCCAGAGATATTTGAGCATCGGTTAAAACATATTCAAATCGTTCCTCTCAGTGCTACTCAGGCTGTCGCGATTGTAGTGACGCATACCGGACGAGTGGAGAACAAGCTGATCGATCTTCCAGAAGGCATTGGTGCCGGAGAAATCGAGAGACTCGTCAATCTGTTGAATGCAAAGCTGTCCGACGTGCCACTATGGCAGCTTCGGCAACGTCTTTATCAAGAGATTTCCGGTGAAATGCAGCGTCATACGGAGCAGTATGAAGAAATTCTTCAGCTCCTCAACAACTCGCTGACACAAGAAGAAGAACGAGTATACTTACGCGGTGCTACCAAGATCATGAACCAGCCGGAATTCCGGGACGTGGATAAAGTCAAGGATATTCTTGAGCTATTAGAGCAGCACGATCAGTTGATGAATGTGATCGGCATGCAGGGTGATGGTCTCACGGTACGCATCGGACAGGAAAACCAGCTAGACGCGATTAAGCAATGCAGTATTATTACCACTTCTTATTCGCTTGGAGGCAAGCCAGTAGGAATGGTGGGGATACTTGGGCCGACACGAATGGAATACGGCAAGGTCATTACTGTGCTCAACCATTTGGCGGAAGGCCTATCGCGCATGCTGACTTCGCAGTTTGAGAAATAAATGGAGTGAATGGCTAAACAGTCTTTTGACTGGGAAAAGCCGCCAGGAGGTAGTGACGTTGAGCGAGGAAAAAGTAACGCAAGACCCGACTCTCGAGGAAGAAGTAGCAAAGGATGCAGACCAAACAGAAACATCCGAGATGAACTGGGAGCAAGAGGCTGCTCACTGGAAGGCTCAGGCTGAGGATCACCAAAACCGCATGCTGCGTGCCATGGCTGATATGGATAACCTTCGCCGCCGTGTTCGCAAAGAGCAGGAAGATCTGGCTAAATACGCTTCTCTTAAAATCGTGGAAGAGCTTCTGCCAGTTCTCGATAACTTCGAGCGAGCACTTGCCGCTGACAAGGAATCCATGACAGTAGACACCCTTTTGGAGGGTGTAAACATGGTATATCGTCAGATGGTCCAAGTTTTCGATAAAGAAGGCTTGGCTGCAATCGAGGCAAAAGGAAACCCATTTGACCCTCACATCCACCAAGCGGTTATGCAAACACAAAACCCTGAGTTTGAATCAGGTGTTGTGGTAGCCGAGCTGCAAAAAGGATATATGTTCAAAGACCGCGTCGTTCGTCCGGCGATGGTTCAAGTGAACGAGTAATCTCAAAAAACGAAAATTCACTAGACGTAAAGTGTTAGGAGGACATTTTGTATGAGTCGCGTAATCGGAATTGACTTGGGAACAACCAACTCTTGTGTAGCAGTAATGGAAGGCGGCGAGCCAGTCGTTATTGCCAATGCGGAAGGTAACCGCACCACACCATCCGTGGTAGCATTCAAAAACGGCGAGCGCATCGTTGGGGAAGCAGCAAAACGCCAAGCGATCACCAATCCAGACAATACCGTAATCTCCATCAAGCGCCACATGGGTAGCACCCATAAAGAAACGCTGGAAGGCAACCAGTACACACCTGAGCAAATCTCTGCTATGATCCTGCAAAAGCTGAAAGCAGACGCGGAAAGCTACCTCGGTCAATCTGTGACGCAGGCAGTGATTACGGTTCCAGCTTACTTCAATGACAGCCAACGCCAAGCAACAAAAGATGCTGGTAAAATTGCTGGCTTGGAAGTACTGCGTATCGTGAACGAACCAACAGCAGCTGCACTTGCATACGGTATGGAGAAAACAGAAGATCAAACGGTTCTCGTATTCGACTTGGGTGGCGGTACCTTTGACGTATCCATTCTCGAATTGTCCGATGGCTTCTTCGAAGTAAAAGCGACTTCCGGTGACAACAAACTGGGCGGAGACGACTTCGACGATGTTGTTATGAACTACCTGGTGAGCGAATTCAAAAAAGAGCATGGCATCGACCTGTCCAAGGATCGTATGGCTCAACAACGTTTGAAAGACGCTGCGGAAAAAGCAAAGAAAGACCTTTCCGGCGTATTGACTACAACCATTTCCCTGCCGTTCATTACAGCAGATGCAACAGGTCCAAAGCACTTGGAGATGAACCTGACTCGTGCGAAGTTCGAAGAGCTGTCTGCTGAACTGGTTGAGCGTACGATGGGCCCAACTCGTCAAGCGCTGAAAGACGCAGGCCTGACTCCGAGCGAACTGGATCGCGTTATCCTGGTTGGTGGCTCTACTCGTATCCCAGCGGTACAAGAAGCGATCAAGAAATTTACAGGAAAAGAACCACATAAAGGTGTGAACCCAGACGAAGTAGTAGCACTGGGAGCGGCTGTTCAAGCGGGCGTACTGACTGGTGACGTGAAAGACGTCGTTCTTCTCGACGTTACTCCACTGTCCCTCGGTATCGAAACATTGGGCGGCGTATTCACCAAGCTGATCGATCGTAACACGACGATCCCAACAAGCAAATCCCAAGTGTTCTCTACAGCTGCGGATAACCAAACATCTGTAGAAATTCACGTTCTCCAAGGGGAGCGTCAAATGGCGGGCGACAACAAATCGCTCGGACGCTTCAACTTGTCCGATATCCCGCCAGCGCCACGCGGTATCCCGCAAATCGAAGTATCCTTCGATATTGACGCGAACGGTATCGTAAACGTACGTGCAAAAGACCTGGGTACAGGTAAAGAGCAACGTATCACGATCACTTCTAACTCCGGTCTGTCCGACGATGATATCGATCGCATGGTAAAAGATGCTGAATTGAATGCAGAAGCGGACAAACAACGCAAAGAGCAAGTAGAAGTTCGCAACGAAGCTGACCAACTCGTATTCACGACTGAGAAAACACTGAAAGAAGTAGAAGGCAAGATCGACCAAGCTGAAATCGATCGCGCTAATACTGCGAAAGATAAAGTGAAAGCGGCTCTGGAAGGCGGCAACTTCGAAGAGATCAAGACAGCGAAAGATGAACTGTCCGAGATCATCCAACAAATTTCGGTAAAGCTCTATGAGCAGGCTGCTCAAGCGCAAGCAGCACAAGGCGGCGGCGCTGAAGGTCAAGAGCCGAAGAAAGACAATGTCGTTGATGCTGACTACGAAGTGGTAGACGATAAAAAGTAACACGCTGGAACTGTGAGGGGAGAGATATCTTCCCTCACTTCCCACGATGTGACCCATGAAAGTCAAAGTCACGGAATGCTGACTTTGACTTTTTTTCAGGTCTGTCACATGCTATGATAACAGTTGACTGTCATGGGAGTGATGTAGGAGATGAAACGTGATTTATACGAGGTTCTGGGCGTAGCAAAGGACGCGGACGCTGATGAAATCAAAAAAGCGTATCGCAAGCTGGCACGTCAGTACCATCCCGATGTAAATAAAGAGGCTGACGCGGAAGAAAAGTTCAAAGAAGTAAAGGATGCCTACGACATCCTGTCCGAGCCACAAAAGCGTGCGCAGTATGACCGTTTTGGTCACCAAGACCCAAATCAGGGCTTCGGTGGCGGAGGTTTTGATGGATCAGGCATGGGCGGCTTCGGAGATATTTTTGATATGTTCTTCGGTGGTGGCGGCAGACGTTCGAATCCAAATGCACCACGCAAAGGATCGGACCTGCAATTTGGCCTCAGCATTGACTTTATCGACGCGATTTTTGGAAAAGAAACTGACGTGGAAATTCCAAAGGAAGCAGAATGCGATACGTGCCTTGGTTCTGGCGCGAAGCCTGGTTCCGGAGTAGATACATGTAAGACTTGTAGTGGTACAGGACAGCAAGAAGTGGTGGCGAACACGCCATTCGGCCGAATCGTCAATCGCCGTGTTTGCTCGACTTGCGAAGGCAAAGGGAAAGTCGTCAAAGAAAAATGTTCAACTTGCCGTGGCAGTGGACGTGTCAAGGTACGCCGCAAAATTCATCTCAACATCCCAGCGGGTGTGGACGATGGAGCACAATTGCGCGTAACAGGCGAGGGTGAACCGGGCGCAAACGGTGGACCTCCTGGAGATTTGTACGTCGTATTGCGTGTGAAGAGTCATGAGTTTTTTGAGCGTGAAGGAAATGATATTTACTGTGAGGTTCCGCTTACTTACGCGCAGGCAGCACTTGGAGATGAGATTGAAGTGCCGACTGTCGATGGTCGCGTGAAGTTGAAGATCCCGACGGGTACCCAAACAGAAACATTCTTCCGCTTGCGTGGTAAAGGTGTTCCGCATTTGCGTGGGAACGGCCGCGGTGATCAGCATGTGAAAGTGCGCGTCATTACACCGACCAAGCTGAGTGATAAACAAAAGGAATTGTTGCGTGAGCTCGCCGAACTGTCTGGAGAAAAGCCAGGACAGCATGGAGGAGAAGACGAAAGCTTTTTCGAAAAAATGAAACGGGCATTCCGCGGCGAGTAATCCGTCGCGGTTTTGTCCGCTTTTTGCCTAAAGTTTCATGTAGCAAAGTCGATTAAATGAAAAGCCCAATTGGGAGCTTATGTGGGGAGTGGTAGATTCGTGAAATGGTCAGAAATCAGTATCCATACTACAGCGGAGGCTACGGAGGCGGTGTCAAGCCTCTTGTATGAATTGGGTGCCAATGGTGTCGTAATTGAAGACCCGGAGGTGCTTTATCGTGAGTGGGATACCCCCTTTGGCGAAATCTACCAGCTTTCTCCTGATGATTTTCCGGCCGAGGGCGTATTCGTTAAAGCATACCTGCCGGTTGACAGCAGCGAGCTGCTTGACGTTGTAGAAGAGCTGAAAGAGCAATTGGCGCAGTTGATCGAGTACGGTTTGGATATCGGAAAGGCATCGATTGCCGTAAACGATGTCCACGAAGATGAATGGGCCCACGCCTGGAAAAAATATTACAAACCAGTCCATGTGTCTGATCGCATGACTATCAAGCCAGTATGGGAAGAGTATGAGCCGAAGCATCCAGATGAGATTATTATTGAGATGGACCCAGGCATGGCATTTGGAACAGGTACACATCCGACGACCATCCTTTGTCTGCGTGCACTTGAGAAGTATCTGGCAAAAGGTGATCAAGTGTATGATGTTGGGACAGGCACAGCTATTTTGAGTATTGCTGCTATCAAGCTCGGAGCAAAAGATGTGCTGGCGATGGACTTGGATGAAGTTGCTGTTCGCTCTGCACAGGCCAATACCGAATTAAATGGAGTGCATGAGCATATCAACGTAAGACAAAACAACTTACTAGACGGCATCGAGGAGCAGGTGGAAGTGGTCGTGGCGAACATTTTGGCAGAAGTCATCGTGCGTTTCACCGACGATGTATTCCGCGTGTTGAAACCAGGTGGCACTTTTATTTCGTCAGGTATTATTGCTGCACGTGAAGCGGATGTGAAAGCGGCGTTGGCGGCTTCGGGTCTTGAGGTCGTGGAAACCATTTTCATCGATGACTGGGTAGCAATTGTAGCAAAAAAACGATAGAATAGTGGGGTTGGCGAGATGCAACGATATTTTGTCGAGCCACATTCCTTTACTGAGAATGAGCTAACGATTGTCGGAGACGATGTACACCATATCGTAAATGTAATGCGTGCTCGGGAAGGCGAAGAAATCATCATTTCTGATGGAGCGGGCAAGTCGGCACGGGCCAAGCTTGTCTATCTTTCTGCCAAGGAAGTACGGGCAGAAGTAATGGAAATGCTCCAAGAAGAACGAGAACTGCCGATCCGGGTCACAATTGGTCAGGGGCTTCCAAAAGGCGAGAAGCTGGAGTGGATTTTGCAAAAGGGGACGGAACTTGGGGCGTACTCTTTTTTCCCGTTTTCTTCTGAGCGAACCATTGTAAAGCTGGACGCCAAAAAAGAAGCGAAGAAACTGGAGCGTTGGCGCAAAATTGTCAAGGAGGCTGCTGAACAGTCTCATCGTGCTGTTTTGCCAGAGCTTTTATCTCCTGTTTCATTTCGTGAGATACTTCAAGCTGGCCAGTCGTATACGCATTGCGCCATTGCCTATGAAAAAGAAGGCAGTACCACGATTCATCAAGTGCTAGAAGAGATGACTGCGGGTGATTCCCTTCTCGTTCTCGTTGGACCGGAGGGAGGCTTCTCTCCTGAGGAAGTGGCCCAAGCAGAGAGCAAAGGGTTCCTGACAGTTTCCCTTGGCCCACGCATTTTGCGCACGGAAACGGCAAGCCAGTACGTTTTGGCCTGCGCTTCCTATCAGTTTGAACGAAAGGCTTCATCACTTCGCAAAGGATGAGCAGGAACGAAACGGTCATGATCGTTTCGTTGACCGCAAGCGGTCGCATCCACTTTTATGAAAAACGTCGAGACGTTTTTCACGGAAAAGGAGGAATGGCAATGTCTACCGTTGCTTTTCATACATTGGGCTGTAAAGTAAACAGCTATGAAACAGAGGCCATCTGGCAATTGTTCAAGGCAGACGGCTACGAGAGAGTTGACTTTGAACAAGATGATGCAGATGTTTACGTCATTAATACTTGTACGGTTACGAACACAGGAGATAAGAAGAGCCGCCAAGTGATTCGTCGTGCGATTCGCCGTAATCCTGAGGCGATCGTAGCTGTAACTGGCTGCTATGCGCAAACCTCTCCAAGTGAGATTGCGCAAATTCCTGGTGTAGATATCGTAGTTGGTACACAAGGGCGCGAGAAGCTGATCGAGTACGTGGATCAAATTCGTGCAGAACGCACGCCGATCAACGCAGTAGGAAACATTATGAAAGCTCGCGAGTTCGAAGAGCTTGACGTTCCTAACTTTACGGATCGCACACGTGCTTCCCTCAAGATTCAAGAGGGCTGCAATAACTTTTGTACGTTTTGTATTATTCCTTGGGCGCGCGGTCTGATGCGTTCCCGCAAACCGGAAAGCGTCGTTGAACAGGCTCAAAAGCTGGTAGAAGCGGGCTATCTGGAAATCGTTTTGACTGGGATTCATACGGGTGGATACGGCGAGGATTTGGAAGACTACAACTTGGCCAAGCTGTTGCTTGACCTTCATCAAGTCGAAGGCCTCAAGCGAATCCGTATTAGTTCGATCGAAGCGAGCCAAATCACCGATGAAGTGATCGAGGTCATCAACAATTCCGATCGTGTCGTGCGCCATCTGCATGTACCGCTGCAAGCGGGAGATGACGAAGTGTTGAAACGCATGCGCCGCAAGTATACGACTGCTGAGTTTTACGAAAGAATGGTCAAAGTACGCGAAGCATTGCCAGGAGCAGCAATTACAACTGACGTCATTGTAGGCTTCCCGGGTGAGACCGAAGAGCAATTCTGGAATGGATACGAGTTTATGAAAAAAATCGGGTTTGCCGAGATGCACGTATTCCCGTACTCCATGCGTACAGGTACACCAGCAGCGCGTATGACAGATCAAATTCCTGAAGAGGAAAAGAACGAGCGCGTAGCGAAGCTTTTGGAGCTCAATCAGGAATTGACCTTGGCATACTCCAAGAAATTCGTAGGGGATGTACTGGAAGTCATTCCGGAGCGTCCGTTTAAGGAAGCACCAGATAGCGGTCTTCTGATGGGCTATTCGGACAACTACCTGAACGTCGTCTTCCCTGGCGATGAGAGCATGATCGGCAAGATTTGCAAGGTCAGACTGGATGAACCAGGCTCGGAATACTGCAAAGGGACTTTTGTTCGCGTAGTGGAAACAGGGGCGCTTCCTTACCTGAAGGAGCGAGCTATATGAGGGAGATATCGGCAGGAGGCGTTGTATACCAGAAGCAAGACACAGAGTACATGCTCCTATTGATTGAAGACCGCTATGGCAAAGTAACACTCGCAAAAGGGAAGCAGGAGATGGGCGAGACCATCGAAGAAACGGCTCTGCGCGAAGTTTTGGAAGAAACAGGCGTAGCAGGACGATTGGGGTCCAAGCTCGACATGATCACCTACGTGTATACGCATCCGGTGTCGGGCGAATCCATCGACAAAGAAGTCCATTATTATTTGGTGGAAGCTTACAACACGGAGATCACCGTACAGCTAGAAGAAATCAATGATGTTCATTGGCATCCAGCAAAGGAAGCTTGGGATTTGCAACTGCAACGAGGATACCGAAACAATGACAGCATTTTTCGCCTTGCATTCGAACATTTAGGGATAGAGGTGTAGTTCTATGAACATGAACAAATATATCGATCACACGCTGTTGAAGCCTGATGCTACTCAAGAGATGATTGACAAGCTGTGCCAAGAAGCAAGAGAGCACGACTTCATGTCTGTATGCGTAAACCCTTATTGGGTAAAACGCTCTGCTGAACTTCTGGCAGGCTCTGATGTGAAAGTGTGCACGGTTATCGGATTCCCTCTGGGAGCGAGCACCATTGAGTCCAAAGCAGCCGAAACCCGCGATGCGATTGCAAACGGAGCAACTGAGGTAGATATGGTACTGAACGTAGGTGCCCTGAAATCCGGCGACCTGGAAACTGTCAAAAATGACATCGCTGCTGTGAAGCAAGCTGCTGGTGATATTCTTTTGAAGGTGATTCTGGAGACTTGCCTCTTGACCGAAGAAGAAAAAGTAGTTGCGTGCAAGCTCTCCGTAGAAGCTGGTGCTGATTATGTAAAAACCTCCACAGGATTTTCAACAGGTGGAGCAACGGTTGAAGATATCGCGCTAATGCGTAAAACCGTAGGACCAAATGTAGGCGTAAAAGCGTCTGGTGGCGTTCGTGACGGCGAAACAGCGGTTGCGATGATCGAAGCAGGCGCGAGCCGTATCGGTACAAGCTCCGGTGTTTCCATCGTAACTGGAGCAAAAACAACAGGCAGCGGATACTAATACGAAAGAAAAGCCTGGCCGAGGTAAGGCCGGGCTTTTTCCGTCCTACATGCTGATGTTCCTATAGAGAGAGGATAGGGAGCGGGGAGGAGATTAGCAAAATGAAATTTGTTAAAGGAATCGTCATCCTGTTGGCTTTTTATGGGGTAGGCGTAGCTGCGAGCAAATGGCTGCATATTCCCCTGCCCGGGAACCTGGTGGGAATGCTGCTGTTAACACTGGGACTGTGTATGGGATGGATACGAATGGATTGGGTGGAACAAGCGGGTACTTTTCTGATCCGACATATGTTGCTCTTTTTCGTACCGATCATCGTCGGAGTTGCTTCCTATTTAAACGTATTCACGCAAAATCCATTGCCAATCATACTATCGATGGTTCTCGGTCCGTTGCTGGTCATGCTTGTGACTGGCGTAGTCGTGCAATGGTATTTGAAGCATCATAAACAAAAATCAGAATCGTCCTTGCAGCAAGAGGGGAGGACTCTGGATGCTTAGTCCATTTTTCGCCATTTTGGTATCCATAGCAGGGTACAAAGGCGCAACAATGATCAACGCTCGATTCCAACGATTGCAGCCTCTCTTGGTGGCTGTAATCTTGGTTTGGACCATGTGGTGGGCGTTTAGCGGTGATTGGGAGGCGTTTGCTGCCGGAGGATCGTGGATTTCCTTTTGGCTCGGCCCTGCAACGGTGGCACTCGCTATTCCACTGGCTAAACAGATCAAGGAATTTGCTCATATTTGGCGCGGTGTTATGCTTGGTGTATGTGCAGGCTGCGCAGTTGCGATCTTCGTCGTTATGGCGGTTCATTGGTGTCTGGGTTCAGATGAGCTCGTATACAAAAGCATGCTCAGTAAATCTGTGACCACCCCGATTGCGTTGGAGCTGAGCCGGTCCATAGGTGGGGAACCTGCACTTGCAGCCTTTTTTACCGCGCTGACGGGGATGGTCGGTGTGATGATTGCCCGTCCTGTTCTCAAATGGGGAAAAATCAAAGATGATTGGGCAATCGGGATCGCCATTGGTACGAGTGCACACGCCATTGGCACGGCTAGCCTGAACCGTGTTTCTCCTGTTCAAACGGCAGCGTCCAGTGTCGCAATGATCGTGGCAGGTGTTATTACTTCCATCTACTTGATACCATTTTCCTTCTAATGGTGTGGTCAGTAGGACGACGCTTATCAGGGATTAGCCATTGAATAAACCGGGCTATCTGCGGGACGAATGGCAGCGCGACCAACGAGCAGACGAGATTGAAGATCGTCTGTGAATGAGCGATCTGCATAGAAGGACTATCCGTTAAAAATGCACTGACGAGGGCAAGCTGGGAAAGAAACGGTAAAAAAACAATCGCGCCAGCAACATTGAAGAGCGTATGGCACCATGCGACCTGTTTGGATGCCGTATTCGTGCCAATTGCAGCGATGACAGCGGTAAAGCAAGTTCCGACGTTCGCGCCCAATACAATGGCGAGTGCCGTTTCCATCGAAAGAATTTGATGACTGAGTAGACCCATCGTGATGACTGTCGTAGCGGAACCGCTATGAATGAGAGCGGTGAAAATGATCCCGGTTATCAAACCGATCCAGATGGAATGTCTGCTTTCCAGAAAAAGCGAACGAAACGTCTCAGACTGCTCCAAAGGCTTCGCCATGACTTTCAATGTATCGATACCGAGGAAGATCAGTCCGAAGCCGGCGACGACGAGACCGATGCAACGAATGTTTCGGCGCGGCATCAGCCATAGAGCCACTCCGATGAGGAGCATGGGGATGGCAAAGGACTCGAGCTTGAGCGCAACCAGCTCCGTTGTCACGGTCGTGCCCAGATTGGTTCCCAAAATGATGCCGACGGTTTGCGTGAACTGGATGATGCCTGCGTTCGTCAGCCCAATCGTCAGGACAGTTACTGCACTGGAGCTTTGTAAGACAAAAGTAGCGAAGAGACCAATCCAGAAGCTATGGAGTGGGGTACGAGTAAAGCGCCCCATCCATTCTTCCATTTTTTTGCCGGCGAGGTTTTGAAAGCCGGAGCGCATGGCGTACATACCGAAAAGAAAAAACGTGAGCCCAAAGGTAAAAGGGGCGAGGATGGAGACTATCACAAGATACGTTCCTCCCTGTCCATTTTTAGCAAGTTACTATAACGCTATGCCTGTACAAGGGCAAGCATGACAAGAGGAGGAATAGCTGCATGGCACGTGTGCTATTGAATCAACATCGGAAAAAGCGGCTAGAAGTAGGACATCCGTGGATTTTTCAATCAGAGGTATTAGAAATTCAAGGGGATGTAGAACCAGGTGAAATCGTCGAGGTCACCAATCACAAAGGACATTTTTTGGCAAAGGGCTACATCAACCCAGCTTCACAAATGATCGTGCGCATTTTGAGCTACGACCAAAAAGAAGAGATCGACTACGACTTTTTCTTGGGGAAAATCAAGGAAGCGGCAGAATTCCGGACGAGATTTGTGGATAACCCACGGGCTTGCCGTGTCATTTACGGGGAAGCCGACTTTTTGCCAGGACTCATCGTCGACCGCTACGAAGACACTTTGGTTGTTCAAGTCCTCTCATTGGGGATGGAGAAGCGCATCGATTGGATTCGGGATGCATTGGTAGAGGTATTTGCACCGACCGGTATTTATTTGCGCAATGATGTACCTGTCCGTGAACTGGAAGGGCTGACACAGGGCAAAGAAGTCCTGTACGGAGAGTGTCCTCGTGAGGTATTGATCGAAGAAAACGGATTGAAATACTATGTGGATATCGTAGAGGGGCAAAAGACCGGCTTCTTCTATGATCAACGGGAAAATCGTGCTTCCATTGCGCCATTGATGAAAGGCTGGGGCGAAAAGCACGGCATAACCCTGACGAGCATGGAGGTAGAAGGCGAGACAAAGCAGGTGCCTGTGGACAAGCGTGGTAAAGTGGTCAAAAATCCGTTTTGGGATGGCGCCGAGGTATTGGAATGCTTTACACATACTGGTTCCTTTACCCTGAATGCTTGCAAGCACGGTGCGAAAAAAGTGACAGCCCTCGATATTTCCGATCACGCCATCGAAACAGCGAAGCGAAACATTACACTCAATGGCTTCTTGCATCGCGTTGATTTTGTGGTGGCGAATGCGTTTGATTACTTGCGTGAAAATGTAGAGGCAGGTAAGAGCTGGGATGTGGTCATTCTTGACCCGCCAGCGTTCGCGAAATCCCGTGGAGCAGTGAAGGGCGCTTGCCGCGGTTACAAAGACATTAACTTAAACGGAATGAAGCTCGTCCGTCCAGGTGGGTTTCTCGTTACCGCGTCTTGCTCGTACCATATGTCCCCTGAGCTGTTCCTGCAAACGATCCAAGAAGCAGCGATCGATGCGAAAAAGATATTGCGCCTGATTGAATGGCGAGGCGCGGGCAAGGATCATCCGCAAATCAGTGGGGCTGATGAGGCTCATTACTTGAAATTTGCCATCTTTGAAGTAAGAGATCGTCGATAGAGAGAAAAAGAAAAACAGCGTCCGCTTTCATACGGCGCTGTTTTTCTTTTCGGCTTCAGCCTCATTTAAGCCTTTGGTTTTTCAAAAATCAATTCGAAGTATTTGGCCAAACCGTCGCCCCCGATGCTTGGAGCAAAGATTTGCACCAAACGCCAGCCTTCCTTGGCGTGCTCGTGGACAACGGTCTGATAATCTTCTTTTGGTTGGCGTCGAAAAGAGGACAGCTCAACTCGGACGAATTTGTATTCAAACATGTTCTTTCCCCCCGCTTGTATCGTCTCTCTTTTTATACGCGCGACGAGCGGAAAGAGTTGCAAAAGAATGTGAATCGTTTCGAATAAAGAAATAAGTGCTCATGACAATTGCTTGTCATTTTTTACACGCCTGACGAGATCGAGAGCCTGCTTGAACCCGAGTTCCTTGCCTAAAAAGACTTGTCCTTCGGCGGGGGTAGAAGCGCGGGCCAGGCTTAAGTTCTGAAGCTCGTGGGTCAAGAGATGCTCGACCAGATAAAGCTGGACCTGACCAATTTCGCGTTCGCTTTTCCGATCACGCTCCTTGAATTTAGCCCGCTGCTGACTTTCCTCCACGTACTTGTCAATATCATCCTCCAAAAAATGTGATGCATTGCAGATGATATGGCGGTAGTCATCCGTCTTAGAGGGAATGGTACGGATGGTGTGACCGAGATGGGCAAGGAGAAATTTGTTCAAGACGATTGGGTCACGGGTGTAGTTATTATGCAGCAGGGAATATTCCCCCAAGAAAGAGCCGCTGTCCTTATCATAGCTGTGCAATAAAGTGTAAGAAGAGCAGTACGTGCAGTACAGTAAATAATCTCTCATGGAAATCCCTCCAAAAAATAGCTCCATGACAGGAATTTTATTTATATGGTATGAGAAAAAACGTGAGCAGGTGATACTTGCTTCTCTTGTTTTTGGCGTTTGGTTTGTGTATGCTAAATGACGGGCTCGGCCCGGTAAATAGAGCAGATGTTGGGCTTTTGCATAGCATAGGAGAGAGTAGAAACTGGGTAGACTCTCCGGGTTTCGTACGGAGGGGAAAGGAGCATGACACAGATGGGAAATCAAAAGATTCGACTGGGCATTATTTATGGAGGAAAATCCTCAGAGCATGAAGTTTCATTGCGTACGGCCATGTCCATTATGCAGGCCGTGGATGCAAATAAATATGAGGTAACACCTGTGTACGTTCAATTGGATGGCTCTTGGGTGACTGGAGAAACACTGGCAGGTCAACTGCCGGATAAGATCGAAGCGTTGCGTTTATCGGCAAAAACATCAGTTATTAACGAGGCAACAGAGACAGGGCAAGAGCTGGCAATCGCAAGCAAGCCAGGGGCGCTGTTTGCCATGAATGAGCAAATGGATGTTGTTTTCCCTGTGGTTCACGGACCATTTGGCGAAGATGGGACGATTCAAGGATTGTTGGAATTGACAAATATCCCGTACGTGGGAACCGGAGTAATGGCTTCCGCTGTCGGAATGGATAAATGGATGATGAAGACCGTCTTTGCACAGGCTGGACTTCCGCAAGTGAAATATGTAGGCTTGCTGCGTTCTCAATGGGAAAAAGGCCAGGACGATGTCATGGATCGGATCGAGCGTGAACTCGGCTTTCCGTGTTTCGTCAAACCGGCGAATATGGGCTCCAGCGTAGGGATTAATAAAGCGAGAAATCGTGAGGAACTCAAGCACGCATTAGATGTAGCTGCCAAATTCGACCGCCGATTGATTGTAGAAGAGTTCGTTCAAGTCCGTGAGTTGGAAATTGGCGTTTTGGGGAATGAAGAGCTGATGACTTCTGTCGTTGGGGAAGTCATTGCCGCTAAAGAATTTTACGATTACGAAGCCAAGTACAAGGGGGCGGGAACAGAGCTTTCCATTCCTGCCATCGTTCCCGAGCATGTATCCGAACAAATCGCGGAAATAGCCAAGCAGGCATTCCAAGCACTCGATGGCTCTGGCCTTTCCCGTGTTGACTTTTTCTGGGATGAGAAAAACGACAAACTCTATATCAACGAAGTGAATACGATGCCAGGCTTTACGCCGTTTAGCATGTACCCAATGCTCTTCCAAGCAGCAGGTGTGAGCTACAGCGAGCTGATCGATCGTCTGGTGCAACTCGCTATCGAGCGACATGCGGATAAAGGTCGCAACGTCGTAGATGCGGAAGAGTTGGATTAATCATGAGAAAAAAGATGCTGATGAATCGGCATCTTTTTTCTTTTTGTCTAGGATGATGGAACTAATTTCTGTCAGACTATCTCTCCTAACTGTACAAGCTAAATATTATCACTTGAAATGAGAATGATAATCGTTTACATTATACATGGGACGTTTTACCAGTTATGTAAGTCGCAATGCTTGAATGAAAAAATTGGATCAAGCAAGAGGAGAGGTAACATGTTCGTAGTCAAGCATATCGCAGAGCATGCAACGATGCAGAGCTTTCTCAATTGTTATCTCCGAGAAACAGGTAAGGGCGAGTGGATCAATCGGAAAGACGAGATTACGAAGCAGCTAACGAAAATCATCCAGCCGAGTACAACTGGTACGTACCTTCATTGCGAACTCCCGCAGCAGGGGATTTCCCTCTATGTCGGTGTCCAATATCATTCGGTGACAGGCAGGCATTTGTTTCATTATCCAGCTTGCTACCGAAGTGGTGACTGTACTCGTTTCGTACAGGCGGACTATTTGACATTAGCGGTTCTTTTGATTAAAGAACTAACGCTTCAGCATGGGGAAAATGCAGTTCCAGATGAATTAGTCTTGCGTATGATTCAAAGCTGCCAAAGCATTGAGAAATTTGTTCGGACTCGCCAAAGTAATGCCGAGATTTTATATGGCGTGGAACAAAGCTTCATCGAAGCAGAGCAGGCGCTTTTATTCGGTCATTTGTTCCATCCAACCCCGAAGAGTCAGCAAGGAATTCCTGAGGCCAAGCAAGCGTTGTATGCACCGGAGTGTTGCGGGAAGTTTCAACTTCACTTGTTTGCTGCCCATCCGTCGATTGTTCACGAAAAATCTGGGCTAAAAGAATCCGCTACGCAATTACTGAAGGGTGAGTTTCCTTCGAGAGCTGATGTCGATCCATCATTTTCAATCGTCCCGATTCATCCGCTTCAAGCAGAATGGTTGCTAGAACAGGTAGCCATACAATCCTTGATCGAGAAAGGGTTACTTCTTTACCTGGGTCCAGCGGGTGAGGAGTATATGGCAACATCCTCTCTTAGAACGGTTTATCATCCTGAAAAGAAATATATGCTCAAGCTGTCCGTCCCTATCAAAGTTACGAATTCTTTACGTATCAACAAGTTAAGTGAGATGGAAATTGGTTTAGAGGCGAAGCAACTTTTTGAAACAGGGATCGGTGAGGTGAGTCGCAAGTATCCAGGCTTTGGCTTTATCTCTGATCCGGCTTACATCACGATCATGTTGGAGCAGGAGGAAGAAACGGGATTTGAAGTAATCCTGCGTGATAATCCCTTTATGGGGAGTAATGCAGGGCAAGTCACGCAAATCGCGGCACTCGTGCAAGATCCACTTCCTGGGTACAAGAATAGGTTGGCAACGATCATTCACCATCTGGCACAAAAAGAAGGGAAGGCACTGGAAGTAGTTAGTTTGGAATGGTTTAAGCGGTATGTAGATATTTCATTGAAGCCAATGGTATGGCTCTATCTAAAGTACGGAATCGGCTTGGAAGCCCATCAACAGAATAGTGTTGTCACGCTCAAAGACGGATACCCGGATCAGTTCTTTTATCGTGATAATCAAGGCTACTATTTCTCAGAATCGATGCAAGAAGTATTAGAGACAGAATTACCTGGGATTGGCAAGGCGAGTAGAAACATTTACAAAGACCATCTTGTAGACGAGCGAATCACCTATTATATGATTTTTAACCATATGTTTGGACTCATTAATGGATTTGGAACGGAAGGTTTAATTGACGAACAAATCTTATTGGCAGAGATGCATGAGGTTTTGACGGAGTTTTTACCTATGAATCGAGAGGCGTCGAAGTTTCTGGAGAATCTACTTACTCGCGAACAGCTTCCGTGTAAGGCGAATCTGCTCACGCGCTTCTATGATCTGGATGAATTAACCCAACCGGAAGAGAGATCATCTGTTTTTGTTTACATAGATAATCCTTTAGCAAAAGTAAAGCAGACCGAAAAGGCTGAGCTGCATGCTTTTGGATAGCTTACTAGCATCTAGCTTGAAGAGATTTGGAGGATAAGGTATGGAGTTAACAAAACAAGATTTCTCGATTGAAGAGGCACTTCACTCAACGCAGTATGTGCAGGTGAGAAGAAGGGTGTTTCGACAATGCATCGAGTCTTTGTTATATGAGGGGATTTTGATTCCTGAGACGACCATCCAAGAGGGTGAAGAGACGATTTACACCCTACATGGGCTTGATGAGGGGGATCTGCCTGTTCGCTATCGTTGCCAAGGGCGGAGGAGTGCGAGTTTTGGGCTTGTTCGTTTAGGGAAGGACCCTGTTACTCGTGTTGTTTACGATCACAGCGGAGTCGCACAGCACGAATCTGAAGCGATATCCCTCACTCGTTTTTTAGTGGAAGTCTTCCGAATGAATACCGTAGATGAACAAAGACTGAAGCTATTTGCCAATGATTTGGAACAAACGTTGTTAAAGGATACATTGTCCCAATACTATCGGGTACAAAATGATATTCGGATGCAAGGCAAATCGTACGATGAGCTGGAAGGTGATCTGATGGACGGTCACCCTTATCACCCTAGCTATAAATCACGTGTTGGATTTACCTACGTAGATCATTTTGCCTATGGTCCTGAATTTAAGCAGGAAGTTCATTTTCTTTGGTTAGCGATACATAAACAATATTCTCAAGTGTCCATTGATCAAGACAGAAATTTCGATGACCTTCTTTTGGAAGAAATAGGCCAGGAACAAAAAGAAGTGTTTCAACAAATCATCATCAATCATGGATGCGCTCCTGATCAGTATGCCTTCGTGCCTGTCCATCCTTGGCAGTGGCGTAATCATATCGTGCCTGGATTCCAAGACGATATCCATCGCAAAGAGATCATTGTGCTAGGGGTAGGCTCTGATGGTCATCGTCCACAACAATCCATCCGCACCTTTGCTAACAACAGTAATCCGCATAAACCATATCTGAAACTCTCGATCAACGTAGTGAATACTTCAGCGCCGCGTCATCTCACCCCGCACTCATTGGCAAGTGCCCCCATTGTTTCGAGGTGGCTCAAGGGGATTACGGACGCAGATTCGTATTTACGAGACGTGCAAAAAGTGATCATGCTTCAAGAGTTTGCAGCAGTGGCATACGATCCTCCCCCTGCTTCTGAACTGGTGGAAATGGTTACATTCGGGGTAATTGGGTGCATGTGGAGAGAAAGTCTCATCCCGCATCTCGAGGCGGGAGAAGAGGCAGTTCCTTATAACGTATTAGCGGCAGTAGAGGTGGATGGGGTGCCATTCATTGATCGTTGGATTCGTGAACAAGGGCTAGAAAATTGGCTTGCGCGATTATTGGAAAGCAGTGTATTGCCAGTCGTTCATATTCTTGTGAAACACGGAATTGCAATGGAAACCCACGCGCAGAATATGATCTTGGTGCATCGGGAGGGTGTACCTTCTCGGGTCGCATTGAAGGATTTTCATGAAGATTTGATTTTTTGCCAACCGTTTTTGAGTGAGCCAGATAAATGCCCGAATTTCGCGGAAGTGCATGAATATTACGCAACGAAGCCCGATGATGTGATGTTTCACATGAATGAAACATCGACAGTCAGAGATTTGACATTGGAGACTTTATTTCTGATCAATCTGGGGCAATTAGCACGGCTATTAGAAGAACATTACGCATATACCGAAGAGCAATTCTGGGAGATGGCCGTTCAGGTATTGGAGGGTCATCAGCAACGATTCCCGGAATTGGCGGAGCGATTTACGCGATTTGATCTGTTTGTTCCAAGCGTGCAGGTAGAGAAATTGACCAAGAAAAAGCTATATACAACAAGCGAGAACTATCATTTACATGAAGTTCCCAATCCTTTGTTCGAGGCAAGAAAAAGGCTTCATTCCATGGCTGTGGGAGGTTACTAGCATGTTCATTGTGAATCAAAATGAGATTTCTGTGCATGAGATGGAGAGACATAAGCAAGGATTCGAAAGCATGGATCATTTTCGACAGCCGGAAGGAAAGCGGTACGCCGTCTGCATAGCTGACCCACTTGACGTGATTAGTCTTGTTCCATTTTTACGTGAACATAATGCCTCCGTGCTGTTAATTCACGGAGAAACCCCAATGGAAACAGCCTATCAGATGGCAGTGAAGGCAAGATGTTATGGGCTTGTTTATCAGGAGACGAAGCACTTCTTGTCCATCACGGATAAACAACAGAGTGAGAAACCATCGCTCTACCAATATAGCTCAGGTACTACAGGGGACGCGAAGCTGATCGGGAGAAGCTGGGATGATATTCAAACAGAAATTCATGCCTACAACCAGTTGTTTCAGGGAGAGGAAGCGTTAACCCCGATTGTGCTGGCATCGGTGACGCATTCGTATGGATTGATATGTGGAGTTTTGGCAGCACTGGAGCGGGGAAGCAAGCCTTCGATTGTGACGCACAAAAATCCGAAGTTTGCTTTGCAAGTGATTCAAGGTACTCCCCGGCATATAGTGTATGGTCTGCCAGTCTTTTATCACATCCTATCAAGCTTTACGCGAGAGCAGGTACGCTTTCACCGGTTAATGACATCTGGAGCTCCGATGCCAGAAGGCTTGTTTCTAAAGCTGCAGGGCATGAGCGACACCTTGATGCAACAATATGGATGCTCCGAGGCGGGGTGCGTCAGTATGAGTAAACAGATGCGGTCGCATACAGATCTGGGGGTGCCCCTATCCCATGTAACAATGACAGCAGGTGAAAAGGAAGAACAACCCGGTGAAATAAAGATTTGGAGCGGACAGAACGAAATAGCGACGCAGGATTTAGGTTTCTGGACAGAAGAAGGACATATTCAATTTGTATCCAGGATGGATGATGTGATTAACGTTTCTGGCTTAAAGGTATTTCCTTTGGAGGTCGAGGACGTCATTTTGAAAATGAGTGGGACGAAAGAAGTGGTTGTGTATCGTGGGCGTCATCCGGTCATGGGAGAAATTGTAAAGGCGCAGGTTATTACCGAGGGAGGAGCTACTCCTGAACAAATCAGGGAATGGTGCCAAGATCGTTTGCCAGGCTATAAAGTCCCATTCGAAATCCAATGTGTGACGAGCATTCCTAAGACAGCCACAGGAAAAATCAGCCGTCGATTATTAGAAATGGAGACGATCAGCAAATGACACGAACAGAAAGAATCGAGCAAATCCATACGATCATGACCGAAAAATTAAAATTATCACATATCCTCCCGCTAGAGGAGTCCATGCGATTGAACGAGGATCTACATATTGATTCGATTATGCTATTGCAACTGATTGTTTATATCGAGGAAGATTTGCATTTGGTAGTTCCTGCTCACGAGTTAGATCCACGAATCTTCCAAACGGTTGGATCACTCCTTACTTTTGTTGAACAGTTGGAACCGCAGCATGTATCGAATTAGCGTCTATACAAACACCGAGTGGGGGATACAGAATGGTTAAGGTCCATTGCATTATTTCATGCCTATGCGAAGTGATTAAGCGGCGCACAAAGATTGATTATCGTCCCTATTATTTTGGCATTTGGGATGCCGAGTACTCCATAACGGATCAAGGTGTGGTCACCTATTACATTGATAACCACGAAGAGATTATCAAGGGATATGAACGACTTTTCCGAGCGAAAGTAACAGAATGGTATGATCATTCCCAAGATAAAGCCTCCAATCTGGACATGTTCTTAGCGCTTATTGATAAGCGTACCCAGGATCAGTTTGTCCTTGTTCAGATAGACATGTCGCTGGTTCCAGAGCGAGATAATAAATTTGCGTTGAAGCCATTCCCGCATTTTTTGATGATTTCAAAGACGGAGAACGAAGATGAGTGGTTTATGTTTGACCCGGATTTTCGTTGGGAGGGCAATGTGAAGAAGGAGACGGTGATCAAAGCCTTCTTAGAAAATCCGTTTGGTGGCGGCTTTATGGTGGATGCGAGTGAAATTAAGGAACCAACCTATGAAATGATCCACGACTATTTCTACGACGCACTCAAACGTGATCATAATCCATTTACCCTTGAGTTGAAGCAATTGATTACAGACATGGCAGAAGGGCGCAATGGATACAACTTGGACATGCTGCTCCCGGCAGTGACTCAGGTAAAGGTGATTGCGATCCGTAAATACAGCTACGAGTATGCATTCCTATATCTGCAAGATTACCTGCAATACCATCGTGATGAGTTTTTGCGCATCGCCTATAAAGTGGAGGACATCTACCAAGGGTTTACGACAGCTCAGTACTTGTCAGTCAAAATGGCGATGACCAAGAATATGGCGTTGTTACCTCCGATTATCGAAGCGTTAGAAGAGATTGATCTGATCGAGCTTGAAGTGAAAAAAGAGTTGGAGCGTCAGTTTGTTTTGTGGACCCAAATGGATAAAAGTCTCGTCACTGTAGATGAAAAAGGGTGGAGGTAAAGTTAAATGAAACTCTCATTGTGCACAATCACTTTTCGCCACCAGTTAATTTCGTTAGCACAAATTGTTCAGTTTGCTCATCGTCATCATTTTGATGGAATCGAGTTATGGGGAACCCACGCCCAGCATCTGTACGATCATGATCGATTAGAGATGGAGGAACAGGTAAGGCTAGTCAGGGATCAAGGCATGAGTATCTCCATGCTTAGCGATTATTTGGATATTGCTACTTCATCTGGTTTTCAGCGTACACTGGAAAAAGCAAAAAGACTCATTTCACTGGCGAAATTGCTACATGTAAAGCAAATCAGGACGTTTGCTGGACAGAAAGCGAGTCAAGAAGTGGGGCCAGAAGAGCGGGCGCGCTATGTGCATCATCTGCAAATCTTATGTAAGCTGTGTCAAGAGCACGGGATTCAGCTTTTGGTCGAAACACATCCAAACACGCTCACGGATTCTATGAGTTCTACACTTGCTTTGTTGCAGGAAGTCAATCATCCTGCACTAAAAGTTAATCTTGATTTTCTTCATGTCTGGGAATCAGGTGCTGATCCAATCGACGCGTACGAGCAATTGAGACCGTGGGTAGCTCATTATCATTTGAAAAATATTTCCTCACCGAATCATCTGCCAGTATTCGCTCCGCATAATGTATATGCCCCTAACGGCGATCGGGAGGGAATGGTACTGCTCGGTGAAGGTGTTGTAGATTATGGGCCTATTTTAGAAAAGATTGCGGAAACGGATTATTTTGCATCGATTGAATGGTTTGGTCAGAGTCCACAGCGTGTATTAGCTGAAGAGGTAGAGTGGTTGCGAAAGGCAATGATGGTTCGTGCGTAAGTGAAAAAGGTCGGAGGCGCAGGGGTGCTTCCGACCTTTTTTCGTGTAAAAAGAAACCAAGTGCTTCCCGCGAGCGTCTACGTTATTGATTACTTATTCGGGAGGACCCTGATGAAAAAGCCCTTATTGCTCTCTTGCCTGCTGATTTCCTTGCTGGGCATCCTTGTCCCTGGACAAATCAATGCCGCTGCTCCTGCGAAGGCAGACCCTCGTAAGCCAGAGCCGGTCGTCATCTATCAAGTAACGGTAGATGGAAAAGTGACAAAAACCGTTACGAACATGCCCTTGATCCACCGGGCGAGCATGTCGCCATCGGGCAGGTTTGTATACGGTGAGCGGATCGGATATGGGAAGACAGACCGAACCATACCGTACTTGTACGATATGCAAACAAAAAAGATGACGCAGCTATCCGGCTATGGCAAATGGTCACCGAAGCAGGACGCGCTCTACGTTCGTGAAAATGGCGGTATCGTGAAGCTCAATCTGCCCGACGGCAAAAAAACTGTGCTCGTTCCGGCAGCAGCTCAGTATCCTGTCCTTGATTTTTCCGTTTCACCGGATGAACAGTACATGGTGTTCACCCGGATGGACATGCTCTCTTCCAATTCCAAAGTAAGCGGTCACCTGATCTTGCAGCACCTGCCTACACTCAAAATGAAAAAGAATGATCAGTATGAATGGCCAAGTGGAACAGAAGAAGAAATGTATTACTGGGTGCCGAATTCAAAAAAGCTATTTTACAAAACGCAAACCGCAATCAAGGAGTTAGACTTACCGACTGGTCTGAAATACGATCACAAAATGACGGCATTTCCTTCTTACTCCAACGATATGAAGTACCGTTACATGCGAACCACTACAGAAGAATACATGCTGGATTTGCAGACAGGGAAAAAAGTCAATTTGAAGGATTCCGTGTTCACTGAGAGCTACTTGGACAAGATTGTTTGGTCGCCATCAGGAAGTCAGATGGCAGTAGAACAACACTCTCGTACTTCCAATTCTCAAGATTCCTATATGTACATTCAATCATGCAAGCAGGTCACGAAATGCGGTTATTCATTCGGCTCTCCTGACAAGGGAATGCCTGGCTATTATCATTTAAGTGACAATCATCGTATCATCGGCTGGGCAAAGGACGGGAAGTCGTACTATGTAGCTGATCTCGCATCGATCCACTATAGCGCTTTTCCGTCTGAAAAGTTGGGTCCTTCCAACAATGTCATTGAACTGCGATGATTGCTCGATCGAAATCCGCCAAAACGGAAGAGGTGCTAGGATGCTCACACATGTCTATATGATCCGCCACGCAGAATCTCCATACATTCAGGATCAGGAGAAAACACGCGGATTGTCGGAAAAGGGCTGGCAAGATGCGCAATGTGTAGCAGATATCTTGCAAGGAGAACAAATTGACGTGTTTGTCTCCAGCCCTTATGCAAGAGCCATCCAGACAATTGAAACTACGGCGAAGCAAGCGAATCGGGAAATCAAGCTGGAACCGGATTTTCGCGAGCGCGAATTAGGTGCTTGGGTAGAATGCTTTGAGCATTTTGCACAGGCTGTCGAGCATGTATTTGCAAACCGTGAGTTCGCTTTCGCAGGGGGAGAATCGAATGCGGTAGCGGGGGAAAGAGGACTCGCTGCCTTGCAGGAAGTTTTGGATCACCATCGAGGCAAAAAAGTCGCGATTGGCATCCATGGAAACATCATGACGATCATCATGAATCATTACGATCCATCGTACGATTTCTCTTTTTGGAAAAAGACCTCGATGCCCGATATTTATAAACTAAGCTTTGAGGAAGATCAATTAATCCAGGTAGAACGTCTTTGGAATGACAATCACTAAAAAAGAAGCCGTCTCCCGTATAATACGAGAGGCGGCTGTTCTTTTTCTATTATTCGTGACCTTCCAGATCAGTAATAAGCGTCCATAAGGACATACCTTTCGAGGCTTTGAACAAAAATGCATGCTTCTCATCCCGCAAAGGCAGTAGAGCAGCCAGTGCCTCTGCTTTTGTGGCAAAATGCAGCTTGTTCCCCGTGTAAGCATCATGGAGATGGCGTGCATCCTCACCGACTGTCACGAGCAGCTTGAATCTCTCAGCGATGTCTTGAATCGAGGTTCCTACGCCCGCGTGCATAGCCCCGCTATCTGGACCGAGCTCATACATGTCACCTAACACGATGACTCTTGCGCGCTCAGGGTACAGCTCAGCAAACGTCCGTACAGCAGCCTCCATGGAGACGGGGCTGGCATTATACGCATCACTGATATACACAGTACCGTGCTTGGAGTTCATTTGCTCAAACCGCATGGCGGAGAGCTGAACGGTGGACAAGGCGTAAGCGATTTGCTCCGTATCCATTCCGAGCCTCTTGGCAATCGCGACAGCAGGCAATGCATTCAAGACACTGTGGCGGCCATGCAACGGCAGGAATGCCTCGAAATGCTCCCCGGAGGCAAAGCATACGTTGAAACGAGTCCCGCCTTCAACCGTTTCGATTTGCTCCGCCCAAATATCCGCCTTCTCATTAACAGAGTAGTATAGGAGTTCACCTGGATACAGATGGGCTATCATCCGTAGATACTCCGAATCCTTGTTGAGCAGCACGAGCCCGTCAAGAGCGGTATGAGGAAGCAGCTCCGCCTTTGCGAGAGCAATTTTTTCGCGCGTGCCAAAATATTCAATATGGGATTCCCCGATAAAAGTAATCACGCTAATATCTGGCTGGACCAGCGATGCGAGCAGATCGATTTCCCCAGCGTGGTTCATCCCGAGCTCTAGTACAGCAGCATGATGTTTTTCTTCCATCTGCAATAACGACAAAGGTACACCGATGTGGTTGTTGAAGTTTTTATACGTCTTGTATACGGGCGAACGGCTCGCAAGTACGTGTGCCACTATGTCCTTCACGGTTGTTTTCCCGATACTTCCTGTAATGGCGATGCGAGGGAACGAAAAGCTTTTCCGATAAGCAGCAGCCAGCTTTTGAAAGCCACGCAGTGTATCATTGACGAGAATTAACCCAAAATCATTTGGCAAGTTCGCAGGAATCTTCTCCTGATTCGAAACGAGTGCAGCTACAGCTCCTTGTTCAACTGCTTGTAACAAAAAATCATGTCCATCCCGTGCGCCGCCTGTCAGCGCTACAAACAAAGATCCCGCAGTCAGCTCGCGGGTATCAAAGTGAACGGATGACAAGGCAAGCCCTGGGGAACCAGCGAGCAAAATCCCTTCTGCGTTGATTGCTGCCTGATCCAGTGCAATTGGTTTCATCTGCACGAACTCCTTTTTCTTGTTATCCTGTTTCAACCTCGAAGTCATGCTACCATGCGTCAGGTAGCGCCGCAAGACAAAAGTGAGGGAATGTGATAGGATCAATTCTTACATACATAACTATCCACATACAGAGGAAGAAAGGAGTCTCCCATGGAAAAAAGTATTTTTACCAAAATCATGGACGGTGAAATTCCTGCTCGTATCGAGTATGAGGATGAGCACGTCATCGTCATCCACGATATTGCACCAAAAGCACGCGTTCACTTGTTGATTATCCCGCGTAAGCCAATTCCCACGCTCATGGAAGTAAGGGCCGAGGACCTGCCGCTGATCGGGCATATCCACCATGTAGCACAACTCTTGGCGAAAAAGCTGGAACTGCCAGGTTTTCGCCTGATTAACAACTGTGGTAAAGAGGGTGGACAAGAGGTTTTCCACATCCATTATCACCTTTTGTCCGGTTTTTACGAATAAAATTGAACTAAAGGTTGACCTTCTTTAGTCATCTATCCTATAATGAAGTGTGACAGTCTGTTCGTACGTTCGACTCAGGCGTCCCACGGTTTTAGCGGAGGGAGGGAAGACAAATGGCAGAAATTCGAGTCAAGAAAAACGAGTCTTTGGATAGCGCACTTCGCCGCTTCAAGCGTGAAAGCGCAAAATCCGGGGTGATGGCGGAACTGCGTAAACGTCGCCACTTTGAGAAGCCTAGCATTAAGCGCAAGAAGAAATCCGAAGCAGCTCGCAAGCGCAAGTTTTAATTGACGGAGGGCTCATCATGAGTGTAATGGAGCGACTCGATCAAGATATGAAGCAAGCAATGAA
The DNA here is from genome assembly GCF_001423865.2 of Brevibacillus sp. Leaf182. NCBI lineage: Bacteria > Bacillati > Bacillota > Bacilli > Caryophanales > Paenibacillaceae > Brevibacillus > Brevibacillus sp. Leaf182. The sequence goes on from NZ_LMPN02000027.1 coordinate 124,105, forward strand.
GGACAGAGCTGCTCTAAAACTCTCTGTTATTCGCATGGTGAAAGCCGCATTAAAGAACGAAGAGATTAACAAGGGCAGACTTTTGTCTGAAGACGAAGTGCTGACCATCTTGACTCGTGAGTTAAAACAACGCCGTGAATCCCTCCACGAATTTGAGAAGGCAGGCCGCGTGGAACTTGCCTCGAAAACGCGCGAAGAGATCGACGTGCTCTCCGCTTACTTACCCGCTCAGCTTAGCGAAGACGAAATTCGTGATATCGTTCGGGAAGGTATCGCAGCTACCAATGCCTCCTCCAAAAAGGAGATGGGCAAAGTGATGGGTGCGATCATGCCGAAAGTGAAAGGCAGAGCAGACGGAAACCTCGTGCAAAAGATTGTATCTGAGGAACTACCATCGTAGACGAGAGTAACACCTCATATAGATACGAACAGAAAAACTCAACCTGTAAAGGTTGGGTTTTTCTTTTTTTCCAAATGTGAAATAAATATGAAACGATTGCCACCCTCTTTCGTATACCTTATTGCACATACGTTGAAGCTGATAGAAGGAAAGGAGGTATATGCAATGAGTGCAGCAAGGCTAGTAAAAAGCCGCATGCGATTGCTTTTTTCACTTCTTTGCCTGATTATGGGAATGACGATGCTTCTTGCTCCCGCATCCACAACAGCCCAGACCTATCAAAAAGCTGTCTGGATTCCAGTAGATAGCACGATCGAGCGAGGGTTGGAGAGCTTTTTGCACAGAGCATTTGCTGACGCACAGGAGCAGCAGGCAGACCTTGTTATTTTGCATATCAATACGCCAGGCGGAGAAGTGAACGCTGCCGACCAGATTGGGCAGTTGATCCGTCAGGCTCCCATGCATGTGATAGCCTACATTGATAACCAGGCTTTTTCAGCGGGAACTTACATCGCCCTGAATGCAAATGAAATTATTATGACTCCAGGCAGTAGCATGGGGGCAGCCGCACCGATTGACTTGGCAGGGAATGCAGCAGATATCAAGTTCATTTCCGGTTGGAGCAATAAAATGATGGCGGCAGCGGAGTTGAACAATCGCAATCCTGACGTTGCTCGCGCGATGGTGGAAATCGATACAGAATTCCCCGGATTAAAGCCAAAAGGCACGGTGCTGTCTCTCGATGCCCAACAAGCGAAACGGTTAGGTTATGCGGATGATGTGGTGTCCAATAAGGAAGAGCTGCTCAAAAAGCTCGGTATTCAGCCGGATTCCCTTCAGGCGATTGAGCCAACAGGTGGAGAGCTAGTCGCTAGATGGGTGACGAGTCCCATTGTGATGAGTCTTCTGCTCATCATTGGATTGGGCGGAATTGTAGTAGAACTGTTTGCCCCTGGTTTTGGTGTTGCAGGGACAATTTCACTCGTCGCGTTCAGTCTATATTTCTTTGGACATTATGTAGCGGGATTTGCCAACTGGTTGCACATCGGACTGTTTGTCTTCGGAATCTTACTGATGCTTCTGGAAATTTTTCTTCCGGGCGGCATTGTCGGTGCGATTGGCTTCGTGAGTATTGTGACAGGTCTTGTAATGGCAGCCTATGACACGCAGCAAGGGCTCGCATCGCTAGGCGTGGCCGCTTTGATCACGGCAATTGTAACGTTCATGCTAGTGAAGAAATACGGGGTCAAAGGTCTCTTCAACAAGTTTGTCCTGGGTGACACGCAGCGTAATGAAGAAGGCTACGTTGCTCCGCGCGATCAGCGTGAGCTGGAAGGAAAATCAGGCATCGCCCTCACACCATTGCGCCCGGCAGGGGTCGTCAAGGTGGAAGGAAAACGTGTGGATGCAGTATCGGTTGGTGGTTTCATTGAAGCGGGTACGGCCATCACCGTAGTGCAAGTAGAAGGCACGCGTATCGTCGTTGCCGAACTAGAACAAAAGGAGTGAGCACTTCATGTTTGAAGGCGGTTTGATTCCCCTTATTTTTATGGTGGCAGTAGCCATCGTCGTACTTTCTGTTTTCTTCTCGTTCGTACCAGTCATGCTCTGGATTTCTGCACTGGCTTCCGGTGTGAATATCGGGATTATTACCCTCGTCGCTATGCGCTTGCGTCGCGTTGTACCATCCCGTATCGTGAATCCGTTGATTAAAGCGCGTAAAGCGGGCTTGCAACTGGATACAAACCAATTGGAGAGCCATTATCTCGCAGGCGGTAACGTAGACCGTGTAGTAGATGCGCTCGTAGCAGCACAACGTGCAGATATTCCACTTGGCTTTGAACGAGCAGCAGCCATTGATCTGGCTGGTCGTGATGTATTGGAAGCGGTACAAATGAGCGTTAACCCGAAAGTGATTGAAACACCTGTGGTAGCAGCAATGGCAAAGGACGGTATCGAGCTGCGCACTCGTGCAAAAGTAACGGTTCGTGCCAACATCGATCGATTGGTCGGTGGTGCTGGTGAAGAAACGATCATCGCCCGTGTAGGCGAGGGGATCGTATCGACCATTGGTTCGTCAAAAGGACATAAGGACGTATTGGAAAATCCGGATCTGATCTCTAAAACGGTATTGAATAAAGGTTTGGATGCCGGAACTGCTTTTGAAATTCTCTCGATTGATATTGCGGACGTGGATGTAGGGAAGAACATCGGAGCACAATTGCAAACCGACCAAGCGGAAGCGGATAAACGTATTGCCCAAGCGAAAGCGGAAGAGCGTCGCGCCATGGCTGTAGCCCAAGAGCAGGAAATGATTGCGCGCGTACAAGAGATGAAGGCAAAGGTAGTAGAAGCCGAAGCACAAGTACCACTCGCTTTGTCCGAGGCATTGAAAAGTGGCAAATTGGGCGTAATGGATTATTACAACATGCAAAACATTGCTGCTGATACACAAATGCGTCAATCCTTCGGGCATGCAGGTGACAAACAAGAGCCTGCTTTGCCAGACGAGAAAGAATAAGGGCGATTGCCATGGAAGATCTCATGGATCTCGTCGTAGATTTATTGGGTTTAGTCGAGTGGATCATCCCGCTCATCGGCAAGTTCTGGTTTGTCATCCTTGGTTACTTAGGATATAAAGCTCTTGGCAAAGCCGGGAAGAAGAAGATGTCTCAAGGCAAAAAAATGCCTCCGCTTACCCCGGCCACGACGTCGGATATCCCTATGGAAACAGAGGATTACGGCAGAGAGACGGTGCGGGCATCCTCCAAATACGAGCCACTTCAGCAAGAATCGATGGAAGGGATTGGAGTCGAGCAGGAATGGGCATTCTCCAGTACAGCTCGTGCTTCAACGGGTCCCACCATCAGAGTGAAGCAATCGGAAACGATGAAGGTCGCTGATTCGGAACGAGTAGGAACACTCCCATCGAAACACGGCAATCCGCGTGATGGGATGAAATGGGCGCTCATTTTTGGAGAACCGCGCTCAAAAGCTCCGTATGCCCAGCAGGTTCGGCAAAGAAAAATTTTATAATAGTAGCCAGTCAAACAGGTGAACTTCGGTTCGCCTGTTTTTTTATTGATAAGCAACGTCTTATGTCGAAATATATCGAATAACTTGTCTTGTTTCTCGTATCCTTGTTGACTATCCTGAATGTAAAGAAAATTCTCCCAATAGAAGAAGGGGTAGAGGTCAAGCGATGAATCAACAAATTTTTGAAAAAATGGGGCGGTTTCGTCAAAAAGTGATTCGGCTTGCCATCTTCGAAAACAAATCGATATATGAAACAGCGATCGCGTGCGGTTGTTCGGTTGAGAAAGTAAAACGAGTCATGAAAAAATGGAAGGCGCTTACAAAAGAAAAAGAGCTGGTTTCTTCTGCAAAAGAAAGCAAATAATCAATGGAGTTTGTTGAAGTATTCCAAAGACGGAGCTCTCACCTGCTTGCTAATTAGCGAGCGCTGAGGGCTCTTTTTTGTGGCTGTTTTTGATGAATGCCTCTTTGTGCTCGCGCATACGCATAGATAAGAATGGTTTTGCACCTGCAAACAGATGAGATCGTCATATTCGCCAATATATAGAACGAGAAGGGGGGCTAATCCATGAAGCGTTGGAGCCGCCGTCTGCGCCAGTTGGCCGGAGGGGTGTTGGATCTGCCGCAAGATGTAGTCCTGGAAGTCCCGCGTATCACGATGATCGGTCATTTGCAAATGTATATAGAGAATCATCGAGGAGTTTTGCATTTTAGCGAAAAAGAGCTTCGTCTGCTGCTGACGAACGGTCAAATGATTGTTTCAGGTGAACAGCTTGTCATCCGAGCGATTTTGCCTGAGGAGGTTTTGTTAGAAGGCAGAATCGGTGGCGTGAAATTTTTGGAGACGGGACCACAGAGCTCGTAATCTTTTTTAGTGGGAGGGGGCGGCACGTATGCGGTATGGAATCAAGGAGTGGGTGGATGGACATGTAACCATTACCGTTCGGGGAAAACGATTTGAGCGGATGTTAAATATGGCCGTACGGGATGGAATTCGAATCTGGAATATTCGCAGAGTAGGAGAAGAGGTGACTCGCTGCGATATTTTGATTCGTGATTATTTTCGTTTACGACCGCTTTTAAAAGAGACAGGCTGTCGTAGTCACGTCGAGGCAAGAGACGGGCTGCCCTTTTGGCTCTTGCGGTTACGCAGACGATCTGGATTGGCAATTGGGGCAGCTCTTTTTTTCATCGGATTGTACATGCTCTCCTCTTTTGTTTGGAGTGTTGAAGTGAGTGGGACCAAAATGGTTGATCCGCGACGAGTGATTCAAGCCGCCGAACAAGTGGGGATTAAAGAAGGGGCATGGAAGGTCAAACTAAAAGAACCGTTGGTTTTGCAAAAAGAACTGTTGAGTCTGCTGCCTGAAGCATCTTGGGTTGGAATCGAGATTCAAGGAACCAAAGTCATGCTTCAAGTGGTTGAAAAAGAGGCACCCGTAAAGCCGCTTGCAACAGGTCCACGGCATCTTGTAGCAAAAAAGAGGGCTGTCGTCCATAAAATTCTCCCGGAGGTTGGTCGCAGTCAGGTTGTGAGCAATCAATTGGTTGAAAAAGGCCAAGTGCTCATTTCGGGGATCATTGGCAATGACGCTCGTCAACAAGCTGTATCAGCGCGAGGCAAGGTGCAAGGGGAAGTGTGGTATATGAGTAACACATCAGTCCCGCTAAAACAAACGATGTATCGTTTGACGGGAGAAAAACTGGAGCATCGATACCTGCTTGTAGGCCCCTATGCGATCTATGTGTGGCCATTTGAGAAACAGTCCTTTGCACAAGCTGAAGTGGCAGAACAACGTTTTTTGCCCTCGTACGCGGGATATACCTCTCCACTTGGCTGGAAGACAGTAACGTACGCGCAAACAGCACCCGTTCAAACAGAAATGAGCGTGGAGGAAGCGACGGAACTGGCTAAAAAATTCGCTAGGGAGGATATCTTGAAAAAAGCTGGAAAAGATGCGTTCATTCAGGACGAAAAAGTTTTGCACGTCACAACAGAGAATGGTAAAGTTTACGTAAGCATTCATTTTTCCGTCATTGAAGATATTGCCATTGAACAGCCTTTCGTTGGGCAGTGAGGATGGCAAGCTAATGACGCATTGCTGATTATCGTTGCAAGGAGATGGAAGCCTGTTGCACGTACAAGATGAGGTAAGAATCCCGTTTTCAGACGCATCTGAGGCCTTGCTGTTGTTCGGACCACATGACGCGTACCTAACACTGATCGAGCAAAGAAGTTCCGCCAAAATCATGACCCGAGAAGGCGAACTGGTTATTAGCGGGGATAAGCCGGAAGTGGACAAACTGACAGAGTTGATTGAAATTCTGCTACAGTTGATTCGCAGAGGGATTGCCCTGTCCGAACGAGACATCTCTTATGCGATGTCGTTGATTGAACGGGGAGAAGGTGCCCAACTGCTCGATGTGTATGATGAAGAAGTCGCTCGTACCCAACGTGGCAAAGTAATCAGGGCAAAGACTCTGGGCCAGCGTCATTACTTGTCTGCGATCAAGAAGCATGACATTGTGTTTGGAATTGGACCAGCCGGGACCGGAAAAACGTATTTGGCTGTTGTCACAGCAGTAAATGCGTTGAAAAATGCGCGTGTCAAACGGATCGTTCTTACCAGACCGGCCGTAGAAGCGGGGGAGAGCCTTGGGTTTTTGCCGGGAGATTTGCAGGAAAAAGTAGACCCTTACCTGCGTCCGCTCTATGATGCCTTGTACGACATGCTGGGCAATGAACAAGTCGCCAAAATGATGGAACGTGGACTCATTGAGGTTGCACCTTTGGCGTACATGCGTGGTCGTACGCTCGAAGATTCCTTTGTCATTTTGGATGAAGCCCAGAACACAACTCCCGAGCAAATGAAAATGTTTTTGACCAGGCTTGGCTTTGGTTCCAAAATGGTCATTACGGGTGATGTGACCCAGGTGGATTTGCCAAAAGGCAAGAAATCCGGATTGCGCGAAGCACAGCGCATCTTAAGCCCGATTTCCGATGTAGCCTTTATTCATTTCCAAGAGGGAGACGTCGTTCGTCACAGTCTGGTACAAAAAATCATCGCTGCCTATGCCAAGGAAGAAGTAGAACACGGCTATTAATAAATGGCGTCACAAAAAGGAGATCGTTTACCTGTGTTATCTGTAGAAATCCTTCATGAAGAAATCGAACCGATCGATGAGAATTTGCAAAACCTGCTTGTCCGTTGCCTGGAAGCAGCAGCAAAGCTGGAAGACGTACAAGGAGAAGTAGTTGTCACGCTGGTGAACAACGAGCGCATCCACGAGCTGAATCGCGACTATCGAGGCGTTGATCGGCCTACGGATGTTCTATCCTTTGCGATGAACGAGCCGGGCGAAGGGGAAATGGAAATCTTCATCGATGAGGATGAGGCGAGCGAGTTTCCGAATATGCTTGGAGATATCATCATCTCGGTGCCAAAAGCACATGAGCAGGCCGAAGACTATGGCCATTCATTCGAACGCGAACTCGGATTTCTCACGGTTCATGGTTTTCTTCACCTTCTGGGCTATGATCATGGGACGCCAGAAGAAGAGAAGGAAATGTTTTCACGTCAAGAAAAGGTGCTGGAAGAAATCGGCTTGACGAGGTAGGAGATTACGTTGAAGGAATGGCGACGATTGACTCGCAGCTTCACCTACGCTCTGCAAGGAATTTCCTATACCGTACGGACACAGCGAAACATGCAAATCCACGTAGCCGCAGCCATTGTGGTGCTGGCGGCAGCGTGGTGGCTGCAGATACCCCGCAGCGATGTTTTGCTGGTCCTTTTTTCTATCGGTCTGGTCTTCTCCCTTGAGCTGGTAAACACCGCGATTGAAGCAGTCGTTGATTTAGCTTCCCCGGAATGGCACGTCAAGGCGAAGATTGCCAAAGATGTGGGAGCAGGAGCTGTACTTGTGGCGGCGATTCTGTCCCTTATCATCGGAGTTCTCGTATTTGGACAGCCACTGTTGCAAAAAGTATGGGGATAGTTTTTACTAGTAGAGAAGAAGAAGGTTTTTCATAAGCCAAAATGAGGTACCGGACGGGTCATTGTAGTTGACCTTTCAGTCTGGTTTCTTCGTGTCTCATTGGACACATTCTGTTGTGAAATGATGTTAAAGATCAACCATATGAGGAATGATGAGAATGGATAAGCAATCATTATTAGCACAAGCAATCGAAGCCAGAAAGCTCGCTTATGTACCATACTCCAAGTTTCAGGTAGGAGCAGCTCTTTTAGCTGAGAGTGGCAAGGTTTATTTGGGAGGCAATATTGAAAATGCAGCGTACTCGCTGTGCAACTGCGCAGAGCGTACGGCTCTTTTTAAAGCGTACTCAGAAGGCGATCGGACTTACAAGGCATTAGCCGTCGCTGCCGATACACCGCAAGCTGTATCACCATGTGGAGCTTGCCGACAAGTCATGGCAGAGCTGTGCCCGCCGGACATGCCTGTATTTTTGACGAATCTCAAAGGCGACATTTGGGAAACGACAGTATCTGCCCTGCTTCCAGGCGCATTCACCAAGGAGGATTTACGTGGATAATCGCAAGACCAAGCAATCGTTTAAATCGGGCTTTGTTTCTATTGTGGGACGGCCAAATGTTGGAAAATCAACACTGTTGAATCATATTGTGGGACATAAAATCGCCATCATGTCGAACAAGCCGCAAACGACACGTAACAAAATTACAGCGGTGCATACGACAGAAGAGGGTCAAATTATTTTCTTGGATACACCGGGGATTCACAAGCCTCAATCCAAACTTGGAAACTACATGGTTTCGGTTGCCGAAAATACATTGAACGAGGTAGACCTCGTTTTGTTTGTTGTCGATGCAACAGAAAAACGCGGAGCTGGGGACGACTACATCATCGAGCGGTTAAAGCAGGTCAAAACGCCAGTATTTTTGGTCATCAACAAAATTGATAAGGTGCACCCGGAAGCACTGCTGCCGATTATTGACGATTACCGCAAATTGTATGATTTCAAGCAAATTGTTCCAATCTCTGCACTGGAAGGTAACAATACAGGGTCATTGCAGCAGGCTATTTTGGGCGAAATGGAAGAAGGCCCGATGTATTACCCTGCCGATCAGGTGACAGACCATCCGGAACGCTTTGTAGCAGCCGAGTTGATTCGGGAAAAAGTTCTGCATTTGACGAGAGAAGAAGTACCGCACTCCATTGCTGTCGTAATTGAAGAGATGAAGCGAGGCGAAAATGGTAAAACGCTTTATATTTACGCCGCCATTTACGTAGAGCGGGATTCCCAGCGTGGTATTTTGATCGGGCAAAAGGGTCAGATGCTCAAAGAAATCGGTCAACGTGCCCGCAAGGATATCGAGCGGTTGATGGGGGACCAAGTATTTTTGGAGCTCTGGATCAAAGTGAAAAAGGATTGGCGTAACCAAGAGCGGATGCTGCGTAACTTCGGTTTCTACGATGAGCAATAATATTCCCAGCGCGATGTGTTAATTTTTCCAAGGCATAGAATAACGGGCAAAGGTGATTCTAAGAAGGAAGTGGATAGACCCGATATAGGAAAGGATGATGCTCCATGCTTCGTGACTTTTCTTGGAGAGTTTTCGCTTCAACCGGTGATATCCATGCTTACCTTCTCTACCGTGATCACCATCAAACGGATGTTTCCAGTGAGGAAGCCTCGTTTGATCTCGCCCAGGAAGAATTGGGTGACACGCAGGCATGCTTGTAAAGTGGGAAGGGATTGTCATTCGCAGTGTGGACTATGGTGAGTCCAGTAAAGTGGTGACATTGTTTACCCGGGAGAACGGCAAATTAGGCGTGATGGCCCGTGGTGCCAAAAAGACCAAAAGCCGTCTTGCCGCCGTCTCCCAGTTGTTTTCGCATAGTTATTATCTATGCAAGGCAGGACCCGGGACAGGAATGCCCGATCTCTCTCAGGGAGATATGTTGGATTCGTTCCGGGATATGCGGCAAAGCCTGACTGCTACGGCTTATGCCGCATACATAGCAGAACTGTTGGATCGATTGACGCAGGAAAAGGAGCCCAATCCCTACTTGTTTCAGCTACTCCTTCATACGTTCCGCCATTTGGATGAAGGACGAGATGCCGAGATCCTGTGTCGGATTTTTGAGACCAAGATGCTCATTGTAGCGGGGATCTCCCCGCAGCTTACAGCGTGTGTAAACTGTGGCGAACAGCGCGAGCCCTATGCGATCAGTGTGGGACAGGGCGGCCTGTTGTGCCCAGTTTGCTTGCCTTCCGATTCGTATGCGATGGCAGTTACACCCTCGACCTGGAAGTTGTTGCGGCTGTTCCAGGTATTTGATTTGGAGCGGCTTGGTGACATTGAAGTAAAACCGGCTACACGCAACCAGCTCAAGCATGTACTGCGTAGCTTTATGGACGAGTATTTGGATCTCAGGCTGAAAAGTCGAGCATTTCTGGAACAACTGGAGCGTATGGAAAGAATGACCCAAACAGATCAGGACTAATTGACATACGAATTTGTTTTCGTTATGATAAGAACCAAACTTGTATACCGAATGTTGCCGTGAAGGAAAAGAGTAGTCGGCCACTGGCTGTGAATAGCGAATCGGGGATAGTGGAAGCCCGGTCGCCATGCTGATGAAGGGCGTTCTGGAGCAATTTAATTGTAAGGTGGGCGAAGAAGTCATTCGCCAAGTAGGGTGGAACCGCGAGAATCCTCTCGTCCCTACACTGTCGCATCAGGCAGTGTAGAGGCGGGAGGTTTTTTAGTTTCGACTTAAAGCCAAGTTCTAAAAAGTTTAGAGGAGGAAAAAGCATGAAAATGACATTTCAAGACATCATTTTGACGCTGCAAAACTTTTGGGCAAAGCAAAACTGTCTCATTGTCCAGCCGTATGACGTTGAAAAAGGGGCAGGTACGCTAAACCCAATGACCTTCCTTCGTTCCATTGGACCTGAGCCGTGGAATGTGGCATATGTAGAGCCTTCCCGTCGCCCGGCTGACGGACGCTATGGGGAAAACCCGAACCGTTTGTATCAGCATCACCAGTTCCAAGTAATCATGAAGCCATCACCGGACAACATTCAGGAGCTGTACCTGGAGAGCTTGCGCGAACTCGGAATTGAGCCACTTGAGCATGACATCCGATTTGTAGAGGACAACTGGGAGCACCCGGGTCTCGGCGCATGGGGCTTAGGCTGGGAAGTTTGGCTGGACGGGATGGAAATCACACAGTTCACGTACTTCCAGCAAGTGGGCGGTCTGGAATGTAAACCAGTGGCAGTCGAGCTGACTTACGGACTGGAGCGTTTGGCTTCCTATATTCAAGAGAAAGAAAATGTGTTCGATCTGGAATGGTGCAACGGGTATACGTACGGAGATGTATTCCTGCAACCAGAATACGAGCATTCCAAATACACATTTGAACTGTCTGATGTCGACATGCTGTTCTCTCTCTACAATACGTATGAGGCAGAAGCAAAAAGACTGATGGCGGAGCGACTGGTTTACCCGGCATACGACTACGTTCTGAAATGCTCCCACACCTTCAACTTGCTTGATGCGCGTGGAGCCATCAGTGTGACGGAGCGTACAGGCTACATCGCTCGTGTACGTAATCTGTCTCGTGAAGTAGCACAAACCTACTACAAAGAGCGTGAGCGCCTTGGTTTCCCGCTTTTGCAAAAAGGCAATGCAGACGCAGCGGATCAAGTGAATCAGGTGAAGGGAGAGGATACAAATGAGTAAGCGCGATCTACTCGTAGAGGTTGGTTTGGAAGAAATGCCTGCTCGTTTTGTCGCACAGGCAGCGGCACAATTCAAGGAAAAAGTAGAAAAGTGGCTGACTGCTGAGCGCGTGCCGTTTGACCAAATTACGGCATTGGAGACACCTCGTCGTTTTGCCCTGTTGATCAATGGATTGGCAGAAAAACAGCCTGACCGCAATGATGAAGCGAAGGGTCCTGCACGCAAAATCGCACAAGATGAAGCGGGCAATTGGTCCAAGGCAGCACTCGGTTTTGCACGAAGCAACAATGTTGAGCCAGACCAACTGTATTATAAAGAAGTAAACGGGATCGAGTATGTTCATGCTCGTAAATCCGAAGCGGGAAAACCGACTACCGAGCTTTTGCCGCAACTGGCTGAAGTAATTACCAGCATGAGCTTCCCGAAAAACATGCGCTGGGGTGCACGCGATTTGAAATACGTTCGTCCGATTCGTTGGCTGGTTGCTTTGTTCGGCGATGAATTGATCGATCTGGAGATTGCAGGTGTAAAAAGCGGACGCGTTTCTCGTGGACATCGCTTCTTGGGAACAGAGGTTACGTTGAATCACCCAAGCGAATACGTGAGCAAGCTGGCTGAGCAATATGTCATGGTGAAACCGGACGAGCGCAGAGCAGCCATTGTAGAGCAGATTCATCGCTTGGAGAAGGAAAATGGCTGGACGATTCCAATGGACGAAGGACTTCTGGATGAGGTAGTCCATCTTGTAGAGTATCCTACCGCTCTTTACGGAACGTTCGAACAAGAATTCCTGTCCATTCCACGTGAGGTTTTGGTTACCTCCATGCGTGAGCACCAGCGTTATTTCCCTGTTGAAAACGCTCAGGGTCAATTGCTGAATCATTTTGTGACAGTGCGTAACGGAGACAGCCGCGCTCTGGAAAACGTAGCGAAAGGGAATGAAAAAGTTCTTCGCGCACGTCTGTCTGATGCTCGGTTCTTCTACGTGGAAGACCAAAAGCTGTCCATTGAAAGCTGCCTGAAACGTTTGGAGACAATTGTTTACCATGAAGAGCTGGGAACAATCGGTGATAAAGTTCGCCGTGTACGCAAAACTGCTGCGCAAATTGCAAGTAAGCTGGGTGTGAGCGCGGAAGAGACGAAACAAGTAGACCGCATTGCAGAAATCGCAAAATTTGACCTCGTTACCAACATGGTAGGTGAATTCCCTGAACTGCAAGGGATTATGGGTGAAGATTACGCGCGCAAAGCGGGTGAGACCGACCTCGTAGCAAGTGGCGTATTCGAGCATTACCTCCCGCGTTTTGCAGGGGACAAAATGCCTGCTTCCGCTCAAGGCGCTATCGTCAGTCTGGCTGACAAGATGGACACGATCGTAGGCTGCTTCTCGATCGGGATTGTGCCTACTGGCTCACAGGACCCGTATGGTCTGCGCCGTATGGCAGCGGGGATCGTTACGATTTTGGTGGAGCGCGACTGGCAAATTTCTCTTGCCGATCTGTGGAATGCCGCGCTGGAAGGCTATGTAGTGCAAGGCGTAAACAAGCGAGCAGCAGAAGACGTGAAAAAGGACCTTGTAGACTTCTTCGCACTCCGTCTGAAAAACGTCTTGCAGGATCATGGCGTGCGCTACGATGTCATCGACGCCGTTCTTGCTGCCGACCTGACACTGGTTCCAGAAGTGCTGGCAAAAGCAAAAGCATTGATGGGAGCGGTACAAACAGAAGAATTCAAGCTGATTGTGGAGCAGTTTAACCGGGTGAACAATCTGGCACAAAAAGCGGAAGCAGACCAAGTCAGCGAAGCTCTGTTTGCAGAAGATGTAGAACGTGCCTTGTATCAGGCATTCCAAGCTGTTCAGAAGGATGTAGAGGGTCTGAAGGATCAAGAGAAGGTGCTCGCAACCTTGTCAACCTTGCGTCAGCCGATCAACGCATTCTTTGATAAGGTAATGGTCATGGCCGAAGATCAGGCTGTTCGGTCGAATCGTCTGGGACTTCTCTTGCAACTTTCTCGTGTGCTTTATCGCTACGCAGATTTTTCCAAAGTTGTATTCGCGTAAACAAAATATAACCGGTGCCTTCGTCTGAAAATCAGGCGGGGGCACCTTTTTTCCGCGTGAAAGAAGGAATATCCCGTCGAATAGAGTAATACTAGGAAGAGGTAAAGACAGAACCGGGGTGATTGGTCATCGAGCTTACCAAACGACAAGAGCACATCTTACAGATAGTGAAGGATGACGGACCGATAACAGGAGAGCATATCGCGGAGCGACTGAATTTGACTCGCGCGACGCTTCGCCCTGATTTATCCATCCTCACAATGTCAGGATATTTAGAAGCCAGACCTCGGGTCGGGTATTTTTATGCCGGCAGACCCGCAAGCTCAGTCATAAGTGAACGGCTTCACAAGCTTCTCGTCAATGACTACAAGGCGGTACCGATTGTGGTTTCCGAATCCGCCTCGGCTTACGACGCCATCGTTACCCTCTTTTTGGAGGATGTTGGCACATTATTCGTCGTCAATCAAAAAGGATATTTGGCTGGCGTGATTTCACGAAAAGACCTCCTGCGGGCTTCTTTAGGCAATAAGACGCTGGAGGATGTGCCGGTCAGCATTATCATGTCTAGGATGCCGAATATCATTACATGCGCACCTGATGAGACCTTGTACGCAGCCGCTAAAAAGCTGATTGATTTTCAGATTGATTCGCTGCCTGTCGTAAGGCCTAGCGAGGAAGATCCAAAGCAAATGGAGCTGTTGGGGCGCGTCACCAAGACGACGATCGCGAAAGCATTTGTAGAATTGGGTAGCGAACCGAAAGTGTAGGAGGAGAAGCGATGCAAGGTAAACAGCAAGGACAGCTCATCTATGTAGTCTCAGACTCCATCGGCGAAACGGCCGAACTTGTCGTTCGCGCAGGAGCTAGTCAGTTTGATCGTTTTTTGTTTGATGTACAAAAGTATCCGTATATAGAAGACAAGGAATCGATTGATGAAATCATTGCATCGGCAAAAGAATCGCGGGCAATGATCGTGTTCACTCTGGTCATTCCAGAGCTGAATGCGTATATTACACAACAAGCTGCTCTTCACGGAATTCCGGCTCTCGATGTTATGGGGCCGTTGATGAATACATTGCAGGGCATGTTGAAAGAGCCACCAACAGGAAAACCGGGCTTGGTACGCCGTCTGGATGAAGAGTATTTCCGCAAAGTAGACGCCATCGAGTTTGCCGTCAAATACGACGATGGACGGGACCCACGCGGCCTGTTGCGCGCAGATGTGGTTTTGATTGGCGTTTCGCGGACTTCCAAGACGCCTCTTTCCATGTATTTGGCTAACAAACGACTTAAGGTTGCCAATGTTCCGCTTGTCCCTGAGGTAGAGCCGCCAGAAGAATTGTTCCAACTGCCAATAGAAAGGTGTATTGGGCTTACCATCAATCCGGAGCAACTGAACGGCATTCGAACAGAGCGTCTGAAGGCACTGGGATTGACAGCACAAGCAAATTACGCCAATCTCGAACGGATTGCCGAAGAACTGGCTTATTCCAAGCGCATTATTGAGCGCCTCGGATGTACCGTTATTGATGTTTCCAACAAGGCAGTGGAAGAAACGGCAAACATCATTTTGGAGATGATTCGAAAAAACAATCTCCGTAATGAAAGGAAATAGGCCGAAAGAAGGATTTTGGCGTTTTTTGTAGAAAATCAATTAGCCGAGGTACTTATCATAGCGTGAGTTTCTCAGCGTTTATTGCCCTTAGAAATGTGGAAAAGTAGAAAAGAAGAAAAGAAGTTTGATGCAAAGAAGGAAATTGACGAATTTTGACGAACTAAATATTCTCACGTGCGATTCTCCTTATAAAGGTGGAAAGACATGACTGGTCCCACTTCAGATGAATTTGTAAATCAAGTGCGTGCCGCTGTCGACATCGTAGACGTTGTAGGAGAGTACGTTCAACTGAGAAAAAGCGGTCGTGCCTTTCTCGGTCTATGTCCGTTTCACTCTGAAAAGAGCCCTTCCTTCAACGTAAATGCAGAGCGACAGTTTTTTCATTGCTTTGGCTGTGGAGCAGGCGGGGATATCTTTTCCTTTTTAATGAAACTGGAGCAATTGACTTTTCCAGAGGCACTGCACAAATTGGCGGAGCGTGCCGGGATATCTGTGCCCCAGCCGCAGCAGGTAGAGGAATCACCTGAAAAACGGATGAAACATGCGATGCAGGAAGCGCATACGTTCGTTTCACGCCTCTACCACTACGTGCTTACGAAAACTCCTTATGGCGCAGAAGCGATGAAGTATCTCGCAAAGCGCGGAATGTCTGAGGCGACAATCGCCGAATACCAAATCGGATTCGCCCCGGATTCCTGGGATTTCGTGACGCAGCAGTTGACAAAGCGGGGATTTTCACAGGAATTGATGGTGGAGGCAGGGCTTTTGGCCAGGAGCGATGCAGGAAAAATCTTTGATCGCTTTCGAGGTCGTATCATGTTTCCGATCCAGGATTCCCAAGGTAACGTCATCGGATTTGGTGGGCGGTTACTGCAAGGATCGAAGCCCAATTCCAACCAAAAGTCTCAACCCAAGTATCTGAATAGCCCGGAAAGCCTTTTGTTCAACAAAAGCGCTACGCTGTTTAATCTTCATCGTGCGCGCCCCATTATTAGAAAGAGAAAAGAGGCGCTGTTGTTTGAAGGATATGTCGATGTCATATCGGCATGGCAGGCGGGTTTTATGCAAGGTATTGCCACTTTGGGAACAGCCTTGACGGAGCAGCAGGCCAGAATTCTTCGTCGCAATACAGAGTCAGTTGTACTCTGTTATGACGGAGATGCTGCAGGACAAGAAGCAACGAGCAAAGCGATTCACGTTTTGCAGCAAGCCGGTTTGATCGTTCGAGTAGCTCCACTTCCACAAGGAGTGGACCCGGATGATTACATCCGCCAGCATGGGGCTGAAGCATTTTCCCAGCAGGTATTGTTACAGGCGATGCCAATTACGGCTTTCCGTCTGAAACATTTACGCAGTCAGTTCGTAATAAAAGATGAGACGGACAAAGCTCGCTTAATCGCGAAGGCGGTCGAAATCATCAACGAACTCAATAGCCCGGTGGAACGGGACATGTATCAACGGCAATTGGCAGAAGAATACTCCCTTACTCTCGGTGATCTCAAATGGGAGTCCAAACGTGCTTACAATCAGCAAAAAAGTGAGCGCCAAAGGGATAAAGTGACGCCAGCATGGAATAATAGTATAAATAATGGCAAAGTTACGCTCGCGAAAACACTGCCACCCGCTTATCACACGGCTGAGCGCATGCTGCTTTACTACATGATGCGGAACGAAGAAATAGCCGCCCGAGTCCAACATGAATGCAGCGCCCACTTTCAAGTGGATGAACACGATGCGCTGGCTGCCTACCTGTACGCCTACTATGCAGAGGGAAACCCGGAAGACCCTGGAAAGTTTATACATTATGTGCAAGACGATTTGTTAAAGCAATTAGCCTCGGGATTGGCCATGATGGAGTGCAACAACGACGTATCTGAATTAGAGATCGGTGACTACATCAAACAAGTGAATAACTACCCGAAGCGTGCCGAGTTGGAACGATTGCGCGATGAGCAGCGGAGCTTACACCTCCAAGCGGCCGCAGCGGACAGCGAGGATGCGCGCAAACAACTTGAACTTCAAGCAGCCGTTACAGGGATGAAGATTCTTGAATTGGAAAATGCTTTAAAAGAAGGGTAGCTTCAGATCATTCCCGGGGAAGGAGGGAAAGTAGATGAACAAGCAAAATATTACTTCCGACATGGAAGCAACGTCCATCGAACAAGTGAAGGAACAACTGGTCGAATTAGGTAAGAAACGCGGCGCACTGTCGTATAAGGAGATTACTGCTCGTCTGGCAGGTTTTGAGCAGGATTCTGATCAAATGGATGAGTTTTTTGAATATCTTGGTGATCAAGGCATTGAGATTAACAACAATGAGAATGAAGATGACGACGATGAAGTCGATCAAATGATCATCAAGGACGAGGACAACGAAGAATTTGATTTTGACGATCTCTCCGTTCCGCCTGGAATCAAGATCAATGACCCTGTACGGATGTATCTGAAGGAAATTGGTCGAGTTCCTCTGCTCTCCGCAGAAGAGGAGATTAAACTGGCACAGCGAATTGAACAAGGTGATGAGGAAGCCAAAAGACGTCTGGCTGAGGCGAACTTGCGATTGGTTGTATCGATTGCGAAGCGTTATGTAGGACGCGGCATGCTATTCCTCGACTTGATTCAAGAAGGGAACATGGGTCTGATTAAAGCGGTGGAAAAGTTTGACTATCGCAAAGGCTACAAGTTTAGTACGTATGCGACCTGGTGGATTCGTCAAGCGATTACCCGTGCTATTGCAGACCAGGCTAGAACGATCCGGATTCCGGTTCATATGGTGGAAACGATCAATAAATTGATCCGCGTTTCCCGCCAGCTTCTGCAAGAGCTAGGTCGTGAACCAATGCCAGAAGAAATCGCTGAAAAAATGGATCTCACTCCGGAAAAAGTTCGGGAAATCATGAAGATTGCTCAAGAACCAGTATCCCTGGAGACTCCAATTGGGGAAGAAGACGACTCCCACTTAGGTGATTTCATTGAGGATCAGGATGCATTGGAGCCATCTGATGCAGCTGCCTATGAACTTTTGAAAGAACAGTTGGAAGACGTTTTGGATACATTAACAGACCGGGAAGAAAATGTACTGCGTCTGCGTTTTGGATTAGATGACGGTCGTACACGGACGTTAGAAGAAGTAGGGAAAGTGTTTGGCGTAACCCGTGAACGGATTCGTCAGATCGAAGCAAAAGCGCTTCGCAAATTGCGTCATCCGAGTAGAAGTAAACGCTTAAAAGATTTCTTGGAATAACCGATATAAGAAGTATGTGGCCTACGTTAGCCGACGTAGGCTTTTCTTATTCATGAAAGTAAACACTTTTTGTCGTAGTTAGGAGGGGCCGCGTTGGACGACCAGCGCAAGCGCACGATTATCGCCGAAATTGAAAACTGGCGGCGCAACCATTTACTGCCTGAACATTACTGCATCTTCTTGTTAAATCTGTATACAGAAGGGGATCGGCCAAATACACCGGCGTCCGCAGGCGGGAATGAGCGAATGGGAACGGCACCGGGTGTGCTGTCAGGAAAAGTCAATTCAACATCGTCTGTCACAAATACATATGCACCTAGAACTGTCTCTCCAGTGACGGGGAAAATGGTAGTGGCATGGCTCCTTGGTGCCTTTGTCATTGCTGGTTTGATCTTACTTGCTTTTCATTTTAACCGTTTTCAAACCCCAATGCAAATTACCATCTTTGCCTGTTTCGCTCTTTTTTTCTATATTCTGGGACTTGCATATCGAAGGTCGGCCCCGCCATTAACGCATTTATTCCTGGCTTTGTCCTTTCTGATCTTGATTGCGGGCGGCGTTTATTGTATCCAAAAATTGGAAGGTAGCGCGCCGTTTGTCCTGTTCTATTTAGGCTTCGTTTGCATGTTACTGTGCATCAGCGCCATAGTCTTCGGATATGCTTATTTGCTCTATGCAGGGTTACTGGGTTTGGCTATCTTGTATGGCATTACGACCGTGCATCGGGTAGGGATGGATTATACGTGGTGGACATCGGAGTTGTACTGGGTACCGCTTGCGTGCTTACTCACAGGTATGGGCTTCTTGATGAACAAGGCCAATGCGAAATGGGCGGGAGTATTTGCTGTATGTGGACTTGCCTTTTTCTTTGGTGCAGAGATACAGGCGCTGTATATTCCAGCAGCGAAGCGGGACATGATTCAATTACTGCTGTTCATTAAGGTGTTCATCGCATCAACTTTGTTTTTCTTCACGCGAGGATATTGGTATGCGTGGTTGCGACTGTAGCACTCTGCGTGACTTCTCGTTTTCCTCCCCCTGCTTATCTGTTACAATTTCAGAAGAGAGCAAACGGGGTGAATAGATGAACAACAAGTGGAAAGTATTAATCGGTATTTTGCTAGCGGCTTTTTTTCTGGGTGGAGAAACAGTAGCCAAGTTTATAGGTGTAAATACATACAGTCTCGGATTCATAGCAGCATCTGTATCTTTTTTGGGAGCGATTTTATTAGGAGCACGCCGATCATAGGCGTGTTTTTTTTGAGAATTTACCACATGAATTTCAAATCGTGGTGTATAATGGTAAGAGTATTCTGAACAAACGCTCAGTCAAAATTGTGTGTTTCTTGATGGTTCTTTACTAAAGCGTTTTCAAGGGGGCAGAGATTATGAACTTCGATTTGACTTCAGAACAACAAATGTTGAAAAAAATGATGCGCGAATTTGCTGATGAGGTAGTGGCACCAGGAGCAGATGAACGCGATCAAACTAAACAATTTCCTGTCGAAATATTCAAGCAGATGAGCGAGCTGAACTTGATGGGGCTTCCTTTCTCTGAGAAATACGGGGGTGCGGGAGCCGATTCTACGAGTTTTGCGATCGTTGTAGAAGAGCTTAGTCGTGCATGCGGATCTACAGGAATCACGTATTCGGCGCATATTTCGTTAGGTGGCGCTCCACTTGCTTTGTTCGGAACGGAAGAGCAGAAGCTGAACTATTTAAGTAAAATCTGTTCGGGCGAAAGCTTTGGTGCGTTTGGCTTGACGGAACCGAATGCAGGGTCTGACGCAGGTGGTACGAGGACGAATGCGGTCTTGGCTGACGGGGAGTGGACGATTAACGGCTCCAAATGCTTCATTACCAATGCCTCCTATGCTTCGTTTCTCGCCTTGACAGCTGTGACTGACAAAGAGCAGGGCTCACGTGGTATTACTGCTTTTATCGTTCCGACAAATGCCCCTGGTTTTCAAGTGCTGGCGAACTATGAAAAGCTAGGCTTACACAGCTCCAATACGACCGAGCTCGTTCTTGAAAATGTCCGGGTGCCAGAGGAAAACGTCCTTGGGAAGAGGGGCGAAGGCTTCAAGCAGTTCCTCATTACACTTGATGGTGGGCGAATCGGGATCGGGGCTATGGCAGTAGGAATTGCACAGGCTGCCTACGACAAGGCGCTGCAATACTCCAAGCAGCGTACGGCTTTTGGTAACTCCTTGAGTCATTTTCAAGCGATTCAGCACAAGCTGGCGGATATGGCGATGCAAATTGAGCTGGCGAGAACGATGGTGTATAAAGCAGCGTGGTTGAAGGATCATGGTCGCAAATTTACGAAAGAAGCAGCAATGGCAAAATTGTATGCTTCGGAGATTGCCATGTCTGCTACTCATCAGGCCATTCAGATTCACGGTGGCTATGGTTATATGCGGGAGTATCAGGTAGAGAGATTTTTCCGTGATGCCCGGCTGCTGGAGATCGGCGAGGGGACCTCAGAGATTTTACGTAATGTCATCGCAAGAGAAATCGGTTGCTAGCCTTTTCGTGTTTGATAATGAAAGAGCATGACTGCCAGCGAAAACTGACAGCCATGGCTCTTTTTTTGTTTTTTACTTTTTATTGATCGCCAGGTTGGACAGTTGGGAATCCAAATCCGCTAGCGATATCGTCGCCTACAGCAGAGTTTGAGCCACCTTTGATGTCATTTGCTTTCGCACGTTTTTGCAATTCTACGCGAACATCTTGATAGCTCCAAGATGGATTGGATGCCCAGATTTTTGCAGCCAAACCTGAAATGTGCGGTGTTGCCATGGAGGTTCCGCTAATGGAATTATAGCCTCCGTTATTCCATGTAGACTGAATCGCGCGTCCTGGTGCCGATACTTCCACATCGCGCTCTTGAATCACGTAGTCTCCCGCTTGCCCGCTCTTGCCACGAGAAGAGAAGTCAGCCACACGGTAGGTTCCGTTTTGTTGAACATTCTCTAACGCTGCCACGGCAACGGTATTCACTAATGCTCCAGGGTAGCCAATGCTATTCACTGTCGGTCCAGAGTTACCAGCCGCAGCGACGACTAATACACCTTTTTGGTTTGCATAAGTGATGGCATTTGCCATTAGGGTACTCTTACCGCTAGAGCCAAGGGACATAGAGATGATCGTTTTCACGCCTAATTGAGCGGACTGGTCCGCAGCGTAACGAATGGCATAGGCAATGTCATCCTCATAGCCGGAGCCAGAATCATCCAATACTTTATATGCCCATAGCTTCGCATCTGGTGCTACACCATAAATACCAGCGCCACCGCCGCCGTCAGCGAGTACAGTTCCAGCGACGTGTGTTCCATGACCATGCGCATCATTGCAAGCACCAGTAACAACAGGAGAAGCTTGTGTGAAATCGTTGCACTGCTCTGCGTTAGCGGTTAGGTCGGGGTGCTGTGTATACACGCCAGTATCCAGGACTGCTACACGAACATCTGCACCGCCAGTAGCAGCGGAGAGGGACTGGTTCTTATAGATTGCTTTAATTCCCCACGGAACGACTGCCGCAGGAGAGAATTCTGGCTCGCTTACCTGATCTTCTTCTATATACTCAGCGATCTTTAATTTTTTCAACACGGTAATTTTTACGTTGGGATCGCTTTTCAGTTGGTTAAGTTGATCGCTATCTACATCGAGGGTAAAGCCCTCTCCTCCAAAATCATGGCGTACTTCCAACGGTCCAGCAAAATAACCCGTTCTCACATCCGAATCTGACTGAATTAATACCCGTGCACTACCTAATCCACTGAATTCATTGGTTGAATCATTGCTGGCTGCCCCCACACCAGTGAAGACACTCATCACTAGCGCCGAAGAAAGTAATCCCATTGCCCACCACTTGCCGGTTCTTTTTTTCAAACTAATCTCCTCCTTAAAGATATTTAGTTTGTGTAGTTCATGATGTGCATGGCGTTAATATACATATCTGTAAAAAATTTGTAAATATTTATTTATTAAAATAAAGTTCACAATTTCCTAAAAATTAAGTTAAATTACATAAAATACCATAAAACATGATTATATTTAAAAAAATTGCTTATAATTCCGAACACTTCATCCAAGGTATGGCCACCTGTAAGCCTCCCGACTGCTATCCAAGGGTCCCGGTTAGTGCCTGGTCCCTGCCGGGTGCAAGAGCGAGGATTTTGTCGTTCTTTGCTGATCATCTGTTAGGGAATTAGCATTTCGCAATTGCTGCCAAATAGGGTAGAATAGAGGCAACGGAAGGTGAATATACAGATGACATCAGTATCAATATCCAAGCGGCTACAAACGATTGCCCGCTATTGTCCAGAAGGAGCCCGCGTCGCCGACATCGGGTCGGATCATGCGTTGTTGGCTTCTTATTTGCTTGTAAAAGGAATTGCCTCTTTCGTGATCGCAGGTGAGTTGAATGAAGGGCCTTTTCAAGCGGCACAAAAACAAATACATACATTGCAGGTTAAAGATCGCGCTTCGGTGCGTAAAGGAAACGGGCTCGCGGTAGTACAGCCTGGCGAAGCAGATGTGATCTGCATTGCTGGAATGGGAGGCCAATTGATCGTTTCCATTTTGGAAGCAGGAAAAGACAAACTGGAAGGTGTGCAACGCCTGATTCTGCAACCAAACGTAGGGGAAGAAGCGGTTCGCCTGTGGATGATAGAGAATGGTTGGCAGTTAATCGCGGAGTCCATTTTGCAGGAGGACGGCGTGATTTATGAGATTCTCGTCGCAGAACGAGGCAATCCTATCTTGCCATATGAGGGCAAAGATCGTACACAGCATGAGCTCCTGCGCATTGGTCCATTTCTTTGGGAAGAAAAATCAGAGGTTTTACGAGAGAAATGGCTGCATGAGCAAGAAAAATGGCAAAAGGTCATCGTTCAATTAAAGCGTTCGGACAAGCCGGAAGCAGCAGAACGAATTAAAGAAATCGAAGCAGAAGTAAAATGGATCGATGAGGTGATCGCATGCTTGCGCACGGACAAACAGTAATCCAATATGTAGAACGTCTGGCACCTAAATCGTTGGCGATGGAAGGCGACAAGATTGGCCTTCATGTTGGAACCTTGCAAAAAAAGGTGAAAAAAGTGATGATCGCACTAGACGTGCTGGAATCTGTGGTGGATGAAGCAATTGCAGAGGGTGTAGACCTAATTGTGGCTCACCATGCCGTCATTTATCGACCACTCAAACACCTCCGGACGGATCTCGCCGCAGGACGCGTGTTCGAAAAGCTGATCAAGCACGACATTGCGGTATACACGGCCCATACCAATTTGGATGTTGCGTATGGGGGAATGAACGATTGGCTCGCAGAAGCGGTTGGACTCACTGACGTAGATGTATTAGATGTTCTTTCACGAGAGGCTTGGAAGAAGCTCATCGTATTCGTACCCGCTACCCATAAGGAAGTAGTGTTTTCGGCACTTGCTGAAGCGGGTGCAGGGCATGTAGGCAACTATAGCCACTGTTCTTTTCAGACAGAAGGCACTGGAACCTTTTTACCTGGGGAAGGAACGAATCCCCATATCGGTTCGACAGGTCAACTGGAAATAGCAGAGGAAGTTCGCATCGAGATGATAGTTCCCGCGTCCAAGCAATCGGCTGTGGTCAAAGCAATGCTTGCTGCCCATCCTTACGAGGAAGTCGCCTATGACATCATTCCCTTGGAGCAGTCCGGAACTGCATACGGCATTGGGCGAATCGGTACTCTGCCTGCACCACTGACGCTGCGTGAGTTTGCTTTGCTCGTCAAAGAACGGTTTTCCCTCCATGGCCTGCGCGTTGTTGGTGACTTGGATGCGACAGTCAAGAAAGTAGCGGTAGTAGGTGGCGACGGTAGCTCTTTTGTTTCCAAAGCTATTTTTAAAGGCGCGGATGTTTATTTAACCGGAGACATTGGTTACCACACCGCACACGATGCGCAAGCAGAAGGCTTGTCAATCGTAGATGCTGGTCACAATATCGAAAAAATCATGAAGGAAAAACTGGCGACCATCTTACTTGAACAATTGCAGGCAAATGGTTACGAAACAGAGGTTATTCCTTCGCGCGTGCACACAGATCCGTTCCAGTTTGTATAAGACGTAGCAGGATGAACCTTATGTTTCCTGCCAGATGAAGTGTAGGAGGATTTTATGTGCAGAAACTAATCCGGACGATTTCTTGTGGATTACTGACGTTAAGCTTACTCACCCCCGGCGTCGCATCAGCGGCTGGGGGCTTATTGCCATACAATGACATCAGCAAGCACTGGGCGAGAAACGCAATCATTCAAGGTGTGCAGCTCGGTTTGTTTGAAGCTGGTCCAAATGTTTCGAAGTTTTACCCAAATCGTGATATGACGCGTGCAGAATTTCTCGCTATGATCGATCGTCTTTATTACGGTGGACAGTACCATATCTATCCGCTTACTTTCTTATCCGAGCATTCGGAGTGGGCGCGAGCAGAAGGTTTTCAGGAACCGTATTTGCCGTATAAAGATGTCGATCGCCTGACATGGATGTACAAACCAACGCTGCGCATTTCCACGATCTTGGATAGACTGTACGGTCCAAATGCAATTCAGTACATATTTCCTGGTGAGATGATGAAGCCGAATCAGCCGATCACCAACGAAGAGGCTGCCAAGATATTGCAAATGTTCACGATGTCTCCAGATAGTAAAAATGCTTGGGAAGAAGTGCGCTCCTGGGGATGGCTAGAGGGAGAAAAAACGGATCGGGTGAAGCGGGGAGATGCTGCTGTCGCAGCTGATCGCATGGTGAATTATTTCCTTCAGGATGGAATCATGCCTCTGCTGGATTACGATGGGAAAAAGTTCCCGATGGTCCCGGATATCGAAGAGGTATTGCCGTTATTCGCAACCTATACAGATCCCAAAACAACAGAAGAGCAGATTTATGTAGATGCGGCTGCCGCTATTCGCAGTAGAAATGATAGTGAGGAGACATTCGAACAGTTACGCAAGCTGGCCGATTCCTCTTTCCCGAATCAAGTAGGTGTTCACTATTTATTAAGCTGGAATCCTGAAACACCGATTGAAACCAATCTGGAGCAAGCTTTCCTTGCTATCGACGCTTACTTCGAAGACAAAATCATTCTCCCTGATACACTCGGGCTATTGAGTGCCAATGTGTATGATATTGCCTTGCAGCTAGGGAACAAGGATCAAAGCCAATACAAAAAAGTACTCGACCGACTCAGTGCTTATGAGCAAAAAGTGAAGCAAGATTCCAAAGAATGGGAAACGCTCGCCTTGTATGTCGGGGCACTGGAAATCAGGAGTGGTCAGATAGAACTGGCGTTGGAACGTTACCAGCGATTTGCCGACAGGAGCCCGGAGGCATTGTTGAATACTTCCTACTATTATTTGCAGGAAGGGCGTATTCAGGAAGCAGAAGAAGTTCTTGCTGCGATGAAGCCGAAAGCGTCAGACAGCAGAATGAATCAGTTGCACAAAATGTTGCGTCAAGAGTTCGCGTCTTTAAAAGAACAGCCAGCTATTATTTCTGATTTGGGATACTCTTTGCGCCAGTTGGACAATGCCGACACCTACCAGGTGAAGGGTGAAGCGGTGTTGAGTGGATTGACGTTCTCATACACGCAGGATATTAACAAGGAGAAACAAATAAGCAGAATATCCGGCTTTTATCAATCTCCGCAAAAACTAATATCAGACAAGTTGCTCTCCTATACAGACGGGAAAACAAATACGCAATACTCGTATGATACGGATCGGCATAC
The DNA here is from genome assembly GCF_001423865.2 of Brevibacillus sp. Leaf182. Classification (NCBI taxonomy): domain Bacteria; kingdom Bacillati; phylum Bacillota; class Bacilli; order Caryophanales; family Paenibacillaceae; genus Brevibacillus; species Brevibacillus sp. Leaf182. Next base: position 149,959 of record NZ_LMPN02000027.1, read on the forward strand.
ATGGGACAAGAATAGAACGGACAACGTTGACTTTTTGCACGAGTGGGTTGGTGCTGTCAAGGTAGCCGATCGTGCCAAGGAGCTTCATGCTCGCTACTACAAACAATCATACGGGGAGTACGATGTCATTACGGAGTGGATTCCGGGGTCTATGCTAGTAGAGAAATCCAAGAAGGTCACGCTTGGACAAGGAAAAGTGAAAGATGTTCCGTTGTTCATGAACAAGTATTATATTGATCGGGTTAGCGACAAAATTGTTAAACATACGTGGCGTTATGAAGAGATTTATGAGGGCGACGAATATGTAGCCTATTCGGGTACCGACAATTACGACTTTACAAGCAATGTTGCATTCTCGATACCTGATGATGTTCGAAAAGGGGTGGCACCATGAAGCGAATTAGTCAATGGGCAGTAGCAACTGTCCTGCTACTCACAACTATTCTTCCTGTGCAAGCGGCAGAGTATCCTTACGAAGAAACAGAAGAAGTGTTCCAGCACGTCATGGAGAGCCACTTGAGCAAACCGGCAGCCAACCAATTGGTAAAAGGGGCTCTAGAGGTGGTCAGTGAGCAGGCTAATCAGAAAAAACAGCTTCAGTTCAAAGTTTCTGAAGAAGATGATACGTGGGACGAGTTGGAATTGAGGCTTGCAGAATGGCAGAAGAAAGGCGGGTTTGATACGCCGACGATGAACACGTGGGCGATTGAAGGAATGCTCTCCACACTCAATGACCCGCACAGCGTATTTTTTACTCAAGATGAATTGCGTTTGTTCCAATCTGACGTTGAGAATCAATTTGTTGGATTCGGCTTTCGTCTGCGGCTGCAAAATGAACATATTATCATCCGTGAAATCGTTCCGAATTCTCCAGCAGCAGCATCTTCTTTGCAACGAGGCGATCAATTAATCAAAGTAAATGAGACCTCGCTGGTCGGAAAGACTTTTGAAGAAGCGTATGCTTATTTGAAGGGCAACGAAGGGACCGAAGCCGTTCTTACTGTGTATCGTCCATCCGACAAACGGGAGCACCAGGTAAAGCTGAAGCGTGCCTCCATGACCTTGCCGGAAGCGGAAGGACAGATGTTTACGAAAGGCGCAGTTGGTTATATCAGTCTTGAAACTTTCGGATCAGAAGGAGCCATCCAGGTAAGGGATAAGCTTGCAGAGCTTTCCCGTGTGCAAAAACCGTTGTCCGGATTGGTGTTAGACCTGCGGGATAATGGCGGGGGATACTTGTCGACAGCGCGGGACATCGCGAGCCTCTTTATGGAAGAAGGCTTGCTTATGTACACCACGAATCGCAATGGGGTAGAGGTAGAGACGTGGGTTCGAAATGGGCAGGATATCGGCATTCCAGTGCGAATTTTGGTAAACGGTGGAACAGCTTCTGCATCTGAGCTGTTGTCAGGTGCGTTGCGTGATCATGGCATCGCCAAACTTGTGGGCACCAAAACATTTGGAAAAGGGAGCGCCCAACAAGTTATTCCGTTGTCGGACGGTGACGCACTGAAGCTTACACTGAATGAATATTTTACTCCTAAGCATACTGTGGTGAACCACGTAGGGCTCCAACCAGATATGGTTGTGGAGGATTATGGAGCACAAGTAGTAGAAGCTCTCCATTCATTGAACGTCACTACGTGGGAACTCAGTGATGCAGAAGGTGATACAGTCATCAATGGAATTCCTTTCCCGACGGTAGATCCTCTCTTTAAACAAACACCTCAAGGACTGCATATCCGAGCTGCTGTACTTTCGCATCTACTGGGTGATCCGTCCATTGGTGAAAAAGATTATGTGGAATTTGCTCCGTACTTGAAGAAGTACCCTGCACTAAAACTGCAAACGAATAATGGTATCAACACCCTCACATTTACTTCGTGAGCATGGTCCCCTGTAGCTTTAGGCGAACAGGGGCTTTTTCTTTTTCATGGCGTATACTCGGTAATGGAAAATCGAACACTATCAAGTGCGACTATGACTACTACGACAAGAAGGGTGGCAGCCGGATGAAAAAGGTCATACTTTTCCTGATCGACTCCATGATGCCTGATGTTCTGGAGCGATGCATTGCTGCCAATCAAGCACCGGCACTTCGGTTTTTCATGGAGCATAGCCAGTACATACCAGATTGTGTGACCGTTTTCCCTACGATGACGGCTTCGATAGATTGCTCCCTCATTACGGGTGTTTACCCCGATCAGCACAAAGTACCGGGGTTAGTTTGGTATGATGCAGAGCAGAAAAAGATGGTGAATTATATTAATGGAGCCAATTCCGTCCGAAAAATAGGGGTTTCGAGTTGTGCAGAAAATGTCCTGTTTGATTTGAATGAACGTCATCTTAGCAAGGATGTCAAAACCATTCATGAGGTGCTGGAAGAAAATAATCTCGTCTCGGGTTCCATCAACGTTATCGCCCATCGGGGACATAAGCAGCATAAGGTGAAAATGCCGACCTTGCTTGATGCAATCACATCTTTTTCCCTGAGAGAGCATGTGAGTGGTCCAACGATCATGAGTATGGGGACGCTGGTGCGCCCGGCGTTATTTCGTACCGTCCCGTGGGATTTCTCCCAATCCACTTTGGAAGGCTATGGAATTAATGATGCGTATGCAATCGATGTTATGATTGAGGTAATTCGCAGCGGTCAGCAGCCACATTTTACGCTGGTCTATCTGCCAGAGAATGATCATAAACTCCACAATTCCCCGGAGGATGCCGTACAGCACTTGGCAGATGTGGACAAGCAATTGGCCCGTTTGTTGGATAGCTTCGCGTCATGGGAACAAATGCTGGAGAGAAACGTATGTATTTTGATTAGTGATCATGGACAAACCGTCATTGGAGAAAGTGAAGACCACAATATTCCGTTGGATTATCTCCTGGCGAATTTTTCGATCCATGCGCTCGGTACTGACGTGACTCCGGACGTGGAAGTGGTCATTTGCAATAATGAGCGTATGACTTTTTTGTACCCAGTGAATGGAACGGATCCACTTTCTATTGTAGAAGCGGTTAGTGTGGAAGAAAGAATTGATTTAATTGCTTGGAAAGAGGGCGAGAAGGTAAAGGTGCGTCGGGGTGGAACACAACAGGAAATGTGTTTCTGGCGCAATGGGGAGTATCAAGATGCGTACGGTTCTTCTTGGTCTGTTGAAGGGGACGTTTCCGTGCTGGATGTGCAATATGATGGAGAGTGTCTTTCTTTTGATACATATCCAGATGCTTTTTCTCGACTATATGGGTCGCTGTTCTCGCAGAGCGTTGACGTGGTAGTCGTTACTGCTGCCAAGAGCTATGAATTTTTATCGGAAAGTGCTCCTACGCATTTAGGTGGAGGAAGTCACGGATCACTGCATAAGCAAGATTCGCTAATTCCGTTAGTGATTGCAGGTGCTTCGGAGATGTTTCCGCTCCCGGCAAGACTGGTAGATGTCAAAGGTTTTATTCTTCGAGAGCTGGGGATTCCGTCAGCCTCAAATCCGCAATGACGGGGACATGATCCGACCAATTGACCGGTAGCAACTCGTAGTTCTCAATATTCCAGTGATGAGAAGCAAAAATATAGTCCAGACGACGGCGGAAGGCTGGAAGTGTTGGTCTTTTTTCCTGACCTGAGATAAGAGCACAGTCCATCAGGTGCGGAGTAAAGGACACATTACTCGCGTTGAAATCCCCCATTAGAAGTAATGGGGCTTTTGCGTGTTGCTGTATCAAATTCGACATGAGCTGTAGCTGGGCCAGTCTGCTTACTTGATTTAAGCTGCAGTGTGTAACGCAAAGCGTAATCGTACGACCGAATCCTTGAAAGGATGCATACAGGAGTGTCCGCTGCTCTTTTCTAGCCGGCAAAACAATGGCGTCGACATTTTCAAGCGCGTACTTCGATAGCAGGGCATTGCCGTAATACCCGTCTCCTATCGCGATCGAAGGGGAGAAGGCCAGGTGATATTGTAATTGATCAGCGATGTAGCTTGCTTGATACCCATACTTCCCGTTTTGGTGGACTTCCTGAAGGCCGATGATGTCTGGTTTCAAGTCCTTTAAAGTCAAAGTCATTTCGTTCAGGCGTTTTCGCCACCAGAGGTCACGGCCGCTATGAATGTTGTAGCTGACTACACGCACCCTCGTTCACTTCCTTTGTTTTGACGTTATTTTTAACTTATTTAGATTTCCCTATTGCATTAGGTTTTAGTCTATGCTATATTAAAAAACGTCGCCTCTGCTTGAGGCACAGATGGAATAAAATGCTCCTTGAAAACCGGAATAGAATTAATCTGTGAAATAAGCTTGTGTTTTACTTGAAGTCAGATTCATCTTCAAACTTTATTGGAGAGTTTGATCCTGGCTCAGGACGAACGCTGGCGGCGTGCCTAATACATGCAAGTCGAGCGAGTCTCTTCGGAGGCTAGCGGCGGACGGGTGAGTAACACGTAGGCAACCTGCCTCTCAGACTGGGATAACGAAGGGAAACTTATGCTAATACCGGATAGGTTTTTGGATCGCATGATCCGAAAAGAAAAGATGGC